>JAKITI010000005.1 GCA_021648145.1 Gammaproteobacteria bacterium | reverse complement strand
GCTGAGCTCCTTTGTTGCTAAGCCCTGATTTCATTATTTGGTTGCCACCACACTTCGGGCATTTAACTTCTTCATAACATTTCATAAATGCTATTATATCAAATAATTACAGCTTTAAGCCATCACCGTAATTTTGGGGTCAGAGTAAAATTCTTTATGGGGCAGATCCGCCAATTGTTATTGTTGTACCCGTTGTGGGTGCTGGATCATCACCGTCACTCCCTCCACCACTGCTTGCTATCGCACCGACGGCTAATACGCCGAGGCCTATCCATAACCACTTTTTACTTGATGATTTTTCAATCTCTATTTCTGGTTTTGTCTCTGCCTCTAATATTGAGGCGGTACTTTCTGTGGTTGGGGAGTCAACCGCAGTGTTGACGTTCACGATGAGGGGAGAGAAAGAGTAACCTCGCAATAGTGTGTTGCCTGCCAGATCGGTGGCCTGTAGGTAATATTCGATGCCGGGGCTCTGAACTGCGTCGATCGTGGTGTGATACTGGTCGGTCTGCTCTTCACGCTGTAGGGCGGTGCGCTCATAGTCTGAAGTGCCGATCGTTCGGTAAAAGAGTGTAACCGATTGCACTGCGACATTATCTGTCACTGTTGCGCTCAGTTCTAAAGCTTCATCTGCATTGATCGGTTTTGTTATGGGGGTGAAAACTATTTTGGGGGCGATCAGATCGCCGGAGGGCAAGGCAAGTTGTTCGGCGAAAACGACTGGTGAAAAAGCAAGTGATTGACACAGAAGCAGAATCAGTGAGGATCTGAAAATACGAAGAGATATCATTTTATTCCAGTGAGGTTGTTTATTGTTATTTCACCTCAAGAGGTAAGCAAGCGAGGTGACATCAGTAATTCTGATTATACCGTTCGATGATCAGACTTTGTCAACCTAAATTTGAAAGACCTTGGTTCGAGTGATTAGCAACCGTATGCTGCTCAGGTTCTTCGAGTCAGTCGTTTAATTCAGATTCGAAGATTCAGATTTTTGCGTCGACCAAGCACATAGGCCAGTATCGTATTGGTTGCGTGATCAACGCCATACCATAGCCGGCGTTGATTTGATTTCTTGATAGCATTTCATGCCTCGCATTATAGAATGCTTATCAGGTTTAACCCACTACTCGCTCCTGATTACTCAAGCTTTTTAGATATAGCAGAGTACAATAGATAGATAGGCAGCAAATATACTAAAACTGCCAATGTTGCAAAGATATTTGGCGAAGATGTTTCCACGGCCAATTTATCGCTTATAAAAAAAAATAAAAATATACAGCTTACTGCCGTGAATAAGAAATACGCACTATCAAAAACAAATGAAAGAGCTCTCTTAATTTGCATTGATCATTCCTTCAACCAATCGATTAAACTCCTCTTTGTTTTTACCACTCATTTTTATTGCATCAAGAATTGGTTTCATAGCATCTTCTACCAAGATAAAGGCCATATCCAGATTCTTTTCCTTTAAAGAATAATGTATTTTTGGGTGTGTTCGTTGTAGTTGTTTACTCGCGCCGGATGCCTTCTCTATAAGGCCTTGTAATAAAAGCGCGGAAACTGCAGCACCAATACCAAACTTTGTAATACGTTTTGCGGTAGATTTGAGTACAATTTCTTTGGCCAGTTTTCTAACAACTAATGTTGTCAGGGCTATTTGTGTTGCAACTCGGCCAGACATGTAACTTGTCCCAAGCCCCGCCTTTTTTGCAATGGCTTCTACCGTAGAGTCAGGTAAAAGATCATAAAAATCAGTTATAATAATTTTTACTATTTTGCTTATTGGTCCCGCTTCTGATGATCCAAAATCAAAACCCATTTTCAAGGTATACATAATCCTCTGGCGTTCTGCTCTATTTTGCTCCTTTACAATGGCACTACCCGCAATATCTTCATAGGTTCTTCTAGCGCCATATGCTAAATCTGCAGGAATTGATATAATCCCATCTATTACCGCTTTTCCTAGCTCCTTTATGTACATTTCTCCCCCTATTGTTATTTGATTTAAAGTAAAAACGCCCATTTTACACCATTGGTCATTCGACTTGGAGCGGCGCTGGAGTTAAGGGTGCATCATCAATGACTATCAAGCCAAAAGGGTCTACAACGCCACCATCGGTGACTGTCCAGCCAAAACCTTGAATGAGGATGTCTCTTGCATCTTGTGATGTGCTGGAGTACTGGCTGTTGCCGCCATCGAATGTGACATTACTTTGCAGGCTTCGTGAACTCCACCCTTTAAGTAGGGCATCGTAATTGGCTGGGGAGAGCGTTATTTCGTTAAATATTTCGCTCATGTCTGTCACCGCAGAGACATCCCAGTTGCTCAGATTTTGGTTGAAGGCGCTGGCACCATCAAACATACCCTCCATATTTGTCACCTTAGAGGCGTCCCAGTTGCTTAAACCCTGGTTGAAGGCGTTGGCTTCGCTAAACATTTTTCTCATATTTGTAACCGCAGAGACGTTCCAGTTGTTCAGGTTTTGATTGAAGGCGCTGGCAGCGGAGAACATGCCATTCATATTTGTAACCGCAGAGACGTTCCAGTTGTTCAGGTTTTGATTGAAGGCGCTGGCAGCGGAGAACATGCCATTCATATTTGTAACCGCAGAGACGTTCCAGCCCTCTAGGCTCTGATTGAAAGCGTTGGCATCGCGAAACATCAGGCTCATGTCTGTTACGCGTGAGAGATCAGGTGCATCAGGTGCTTTCACCGCCAGGTTTTTACATGAGCGAAACGCGCTGTTCATCGACTGCCACTTGATGTTTCCCCACTGCTCTATGGTGAGTAGTTTTTCAGCATCACTATCAGGGTCTTCTTCATCATAATTGCCAGAAACAATCCGCGGAAAATCACCATTGATCGACACCGTGTATGTTCCAGCGGCTGCATAGGTGTGGGTGATACTGCCTTTCACACCGGAATCGGTTTGACCATCGCCCCAGTAAATGGTGTAATTATAACCACCGCCTTCTGTCCCTATCCTGATCTGATTATCGTCACTCACTCCAGGGTTATCAGTCTTCCAGGTGGTAATAAATCCGTTGTTCACTACATCCACCGTGCGGTCGATGGTGGTATTATTGCCTGCGGCATCCTTCGCACTATAGGTGATTGTATAGCTGCCAACAGTATTGACATCGACACCGCCAGCGATGATGACCTCCACGCTGCCATCCACATCGTCGGTGGCGCTGGCGCTGGCCTCTGTATAGGTATCCGGTTGAGCGAGTGAAACGGAATCACTGCCGTTGAGCGTGATGACGGGCGGAGTGGTATCTAACACGGTGATGCCCGCCGAGGCTACGGCGCTGCCAGTGGTGCTTCCTGTTGCAGCAACGGGTGTGACTTCAAAGACAATAGTCTGACCACTGTCGGCCGCAACCAGAGTATAGCCTGTGCTGGTGGCTCCACTAATGGCCGCGCCGTTGCGTAACCAGCGGAAAGTGCTGGCACCTTCGGCATCCTTATCCACATCGGCAAAGGTGTAGCGACCCGTCAGGCGGTCACCGATCACAGTGCCCTGACCATTATCGTCGGTGGTGCTGACATCACGGGCTGTGGGCGCACTGTTTTTGATGTTTATGCTCTCTTTACAGGTGACTTTTACCGCAGAGACCGCCGCACCATTCACCTGTCCACTGCCCTCGGTCACCTGGCATGTCTGATCCGAACTGGTGGGTGAGGTGAGTATTGTGATCGCATAGGAGGCTTTATCAGCCAGCGCGACACTGAAGGTAAAGGTTCCATCGGCCTTGGTCACCAGATCATCGCCTCCGTTGTTTTGCAATACCAATTCAGTTCCAGCCAGTCCAGTGACGGTTCCCCCTACAAAATAGTTGGAGGCATTAATGTCAGTGCCCGCCGCCAGCTCATCCAGATTGCTGATGGAATCTCCATCTGAGTCGGTATAAGTAAGAGTGGTAGAGAAAAAGTCTGCGGGGTTCTCTTTGTTGGCTTCAACAACAACCTCAATTTCTGAAGTTCTGGTGACTTCAATAGTGCCCTTAGCAGGGTCATTGATTGAGTAAATCAGGGAGAGCATTGCTGTGCCTTCCGGGAAGTCGGTTATTTTGCCGGAAAAAGTGCCTGCTTCCGTATCAACAACGAGATCTTCAACCCGCCATGGGTTTTCGGTGTCGCCATTAATAATCACATCGACAATCAGGTTGGTGTCAGTCAGTTCAAGCGCGGTCATGGCTTTGGGAAAAGGGGCGCTGAGCTGGTCGCCAGAGATAACACCTTGTTGTGGGTCTGGGCTTTGACTACAAGCGGTCAGGATAAAACTAAAAAGCAGTAGACCCAAATATTGACACCATTGAGTACCGAGGTTTTTTTTTCGCTGGGTTCTCACTTGAGTGTGCATGCGCTATATTCCTGTTGTTTTTTTTATTGAAATTATGAGTTCGTAGAAGCTCCCGCCACGGAGCAAATAATAGCAGATCAGTGCTTTGTTGTGCGAGAGCTTGGTTTAGGTGTCAATTCGTTGTCGCCCTTATGATTAATAGCTGGAAGGTGGTAAGGGGTTATTTTTACGCTTTTTTAGAGCGATAAGTCAGGTATAATGCTTGAAAATATTGGTTAAATAATAGTGAGCATATCATAAAGTATATGCCTGAATAGGATCGGTTATGGTGTTTTTAGCGCGTATTGGTAGTGTAAAAAAGCGACTCTTTGCTCTATTTTTTCTTCTTTTTACTGTAGGTATTGCTTCTGCTGACCTTGTTGTTGGGCCGTTAAGCCAATCTCCCGCTAATCCAGTGGCTCCAGGTACGACAGTTGTGTATAGCTTTTCAGTTGGTTCAACCTTGCCAGCTCTGCCAGTCGTTCCAATAAGCTCGGCCGTTTCAGGTATTTCATTGCAATCAGATTTAATTGACGATGATAAGAAGCATGAAGATAGAAGGGGTAATACTTTTAATCTTTCTATCAATACAGGGTCTGCCCTCGATAAAAGGAGAATGTTTCTTGCACCGCCTGAGTGTACTCAACAGGCGCGTTCTATCAACGTTTTTAAATGCAAATTAGAGCCTGGCGAAAAGACACTTTATAAATTTTCTCATGCAATAGGAGAAAATGAAGAGGGGTTTTCAGCCAGCTTCAGAGTGAATTGTGATGATTTTGAAGGTGATTTAAAAAATATTTGTACTGTATCTGGTATGAATCCACAAAAAATTAATACTAAAGTGGGAGATGCACCAACCCCAGGAACAGTAGAGTTCAGCGCAGCCACTTACTCTGTTAAAGAAAGTGAGGGAGAAGCAATGATTACGGTTCGTCGTACTGGCGGCAGTGATGGTGAAGTCAGCATAAGTTATGCGACCAGTAGTGGTAGCGCGACGGCAGGCAGTGATTATACTGAGACATCAGGAATCCTGAGCTGGAAAGCGGGTGATAATGAGGATAAAAGTTTCACGATTCCTGTTGCTGATGACAAATTGGAAGAAGGTATCGAAACAGTTGCTTTAACTCTCAGTACATTAAATAAAAGTACAATATTGGGTAAGCTTTCCAAAGCGACCCTGAGTATTGAAGACAGCACCGTATTAACTCCTGGAAAATTAGAGTTCAGTAGTGCGACTTATTCAGTGAAAGAAGGTGATGGAACCGCCACTATTACAGTTGAACGTATTGAGGGCAGTGATGGCGAAGTCAGTGTGAGTTATGCGACGAGTGCTGGCACAGCGACAGCAGGCAGTGACTACACAGAAACATCAGGGACTCTGACCTGGCAAGATGGTGACTCGGTGGCCAAAAATTTTACAATTCTCGTGACCTCTGACAATTTAAAAGAGGATGCCGAAACGGTCTCTTTGGCGCTCAGCAAGCCAACAGGTGGTGAAGCATTGAACAAACGTTCTCAGGCGACCCTGAGCATTGTGGACAGCACTGTATTGACCCCGGGAGTACTGGAGTTTGATAGTGCAGACTATTCAGTGAAAGAGGTTGATGGCGAAGTTACCATTACAGTTCAACGTGTGGGCGGCAGTGACGGTGAAGTCAGAGTGGGTTATGCAACGAGTGGTGGCAGTGCGACAGCCGGCAGTGACTACATCGAAGCATCAGGAACTCTGACCTGGAGGAGTGGCGACTTGGCGGATAAAAACTTTGTGATTCAGGTGGCGACGGACGAAGAACTTGAAGGGACTGAGACTGTCTCTTTAATGCTCAAGGGTGAAGCGTTGGGTGAGCGTTCTCAGGTGACTCTTAATATTGAGAATAGCTCATTAGTGGAGGCTGCGGGAATGTTTAAATTCAGCGCAGCCACTTATACCGTTGAAGAAAATGCTAAGTCAATCACTATTACAGTTGAACGTGTTGGTGGGAGTGACGGGATTGTTTCTGTGCAATATGAGAGTCAGGATGGTGATGCGATGGCGGTTAGTGATTACCAAGCAGCATCAGGTCGTCTCACTTGGGCTGATGGTGATGCTGAAAATAAGAGCTTTACCATTAATGTGGTAACAGATTCGGTGGTAGAAGAAAATGAAAGTTTGCAGCTCTCCTTGAGTATGCCTGAAGGAGGCGCAGCGCTCGGTTCTCCCAGACTTGCAACATTGGATATCATTAACAGAGCAGGGACAAGAGAGGAAGTTTCGGGAGGCGCAAATAATATTGGTGTTTTAAAGTTCAAAAAAGAGACGTTCTGGGCGCTGGAAGAGAAAGGCAAAGCCATGGTAGCGGTCACTCGCAGTGGTGGAAGCCGTGGCGAAGTTTCGGTGACGGTTGAGATTGATGGCGGCACGGCTCTGGATAACAACGTTTTGACGTGGACTGATGGAGAGAGTGTGGATAAAACTCTGGAAATCTCAATTCAGCAGGGTGAAACTGAAAAGCCTGTCAAGCTTCTTCTTGTCAATGCGACTGGGGGCGTTAGGATAGATGATACTCGGGAGGTTACGTTACGAATTGTTGACAATGCTTCTGGCTTTTCCAAGGAGCAACCCAAGCTGGATGATAAACAGCAGGTGATTGCTGAGGTGCTTGATAAGTCATGTGCTTCATTAGATGACGGTGAAATTGTTGAATTGAAAGATCAGGATAAACTGGAGCTATGTGTGGCATTAACTGAGTCCGCTGACGACTTGCCAAGTTTACAAAATGCGCTCCAACAACTCTCCCCTGAAAAAGTGATCGCTCAGGCAAAGAGTTCTGTGGAAGCACTTAACGTTCAGAACAATAACATCAGCTCTCGTATTTCTGCACTACGCATGGGTGTGCGGGGCTTGAGTATTAATCAGTTGAGCTTGAGTGTTGATGGTCAGCAACTGTCGGGCGCACTTTTCAGCAGCTTGCTACCTTATGCTCAAGGAGGTGGCGCGAGTGCTGATGGGTTCAGTAAGTTTGGCTTTTTTTCCAACGGTACTATTGCGTTGGGAGACAGTGAAGGCAGTGCGAATCAATCGGGTTATGATTTTAGTACCAAAGGAGTGACCTTTGGTGTTGATTATCGCTATCGGAGTGATCTGGTGATGGGCGTTGCTGTGGGGGTGGCAGATACCCGAGCGGATATTGATGGAAATAGTGGCGAAATGAGGATCAATAACAATAGTCTATCGCTTTATGGTTCCTATTATCAGAACAGTCAGTTTTATTTGGATGGAATTGTTAATTTTGGCTGGAGCCGTCTGGATAGCATGAGAAAAATTGAGATCTCTACCATTAACCAGATCGCGGAGGGAGAGACCAATGGTAATGAATACTCTTTAGGGGTCAGTAGTGGTTATGATTTTGCTCATAAAGGCCTTTCTTTTGGCCCTTATGGCAGTTTTAATTATGTTGTAGCCAATATTGATGGCTATGACGAGCGTTCATCTGATGGTTCATCATCTGCGGTATTGTTAGCGATTGGTGAACAAAAGGTAACCTCAATGAGCAGCGCACTAGGTGCTCAGGCATCCTATGCGATAAGCACACAAAAAGGGGTGTTTATCCCTAAATTGAGTTTTGATTGGGAGCGTGAATACAAAGATGATAGCCGCCTTATTACCGCTCGATTTTTAAATGATACTTCGAATACGATCTTTTCAGTAAGCACGGATGAGCCAGATCGGAGTTACTTTAATATGAACATAGGTTTTTCAGCTGTACTTTCGCAAGGTCGCTCTGGTTTTGTTAATTACAGCCAGGTGATTGGGCGGGATAAAATTAAAACCTACTCTCTCTCTGGCGGGGTGAGGCTTGAGTTTTAAAGTCCCGTTTGTAAATCTCACGCCTTCAGGACTGAGAGGTGTGTAGTGGTCTTAGGTGTCGAGAGCTCCTTGTCCAATTTAAAATCCGCCTCCTGTGCGGAAGCCACCACCACCGCCGCGAGAGCTCCAACCACCAATTTTAGGTAGGCGAAAGCCGCCACCACTTGATCGGCCACGGCCACTGGGAAGATGCCAGGGGCTGCGGCGGCGTCCAGGAAGGCCTAAGCCTCCACTACCGAAGTCTGGCCATGCGCCTACATCCCGGTGGCGCTGAGAGCGTTCGAATACACGCCACAGTTCATTGCTGTTGACCAGACCATTGACAAACTGGCCAAGCATAGAGACGATCAGGTTTTCATTGCCAAAACCGGATCGGACATCATCAAAGCGGCGGTTTTTGAATTGTCGGCGAATACTCTCCAGTTGCTGTAGGCGATCCAGTTTGGCTTCATGTATCTTACGGTGATCTCTGAGTTCTTCCTTTAAATCATCATGTTGTTTACGTAGTTCAGCGATTTCACGAACGACCAGATTATCCTGGGGGCTGACCGTTTTATGCGCGGCATCATTGAGTTCGTAAATGCTCTTATTGTTCAGAGTCGCTGTCAATGTTTGCAGGCTTTGTTCCATGTAGGTGTCTTTGTCTTCCGCAAATTGGTTGCGCTGATTTAAAAGCTCATTGAGTCTGTTTTCCTGTTGCTCAATATCATCATCAATATTGTCAAGCGCTTGCAGAGATTTCGAATGATCTTCTTGCAGGGCAGGCAGGCCAGCTTGCTCTGTCTTTTCTGTCTCAATTTTAGCCAGCAATTCAAGCGCCTGATCCGAATCTTTGCGCGCTTGCTCGGCATGGGTGTTCAGACGTTTTGGAATTTCAAGCAAAGTCCAGTAATTGACTCGGTATTGGTCATAGTTGCACAGGTTTTCAACCCAGCGATCCAGGAACCGAACAAGTGGGTTGCCTTTGTATTCTGATGTTCCATATTTACGCTTCCACAGGTACATAAACAGGCGGTTATTTTCATAGGCTTTGCCTTTTTCTTGCCGATCTTGTTCGGCCATCTTAGCCTTTTCATCGGCTTTGTCAGCGATGCTGTCAAGCAATCGAGCATTCTGAAGTTGCTCTTGGTAGCGGCTATCCTCTTCCAGTTCAGCTTGAATTGTATTTTCAAGATTGATGATGGCGCGGGCTTTAGCATTCACTGTTTCCAGTGCGGTGCTGCGATCCTGCTCCCGTTGTTTTAAAGCTTTTGTATTGTGGGTAATGTCACTTTCCAGCTGGACGTAGGCCTGCTGGCGCTTTTCAATGAATGCGAGCGCGCGTTGGTCGGAGGCATTCAGGTCACCGATAAATGAGTTTTGTGAAATTTCATCCAGACGAACTTTAGCCAACTGTTTTAGTGACTGTGCTTGCGTGCGTAAATTGGCCTGCAGTGCCTCATTAGTGCTATTTAGGTCGCTGCTAATGCGATCAATGTCTTGGCGCACCGAACCCACGCCCTGATCAAGATGTTGTAAAGTTTGAAGACCGCTGATCATGTTATTTTATTCCTTTACCAGCTTGTGATGGCAGCGCCACTGGTCGATATGCTGTATTCAGGCTGAAGCATGCCACGACTTTTTTTGCCCACGTTACGGTTTTGGATGATACCATCATCCTGTTTGTCGGCAACGATACGTTGATAGGTTTCGGGCGCAACACGAATTCCCCATTTGCTGACTCTTTTGATCTGACCGCTCTCTTCGTTGGCAATGGGCAGTGTGAGTATATTGCCTTGATTATCGACGGCTTCTACAATCAAGTAATAGTTGCGGGCACGCTCATTAACATCGGGGATGCGCCATAAGCCTGAACGTTCACCAGGTCGTTGGACTATGCGTAGCGTATAGGCCGTTTTCAGCTGCCCTAGCATCAAGCTCAGGGCTTCAACAGCCTCTTGAGCTTCATCATAGTTTTCACTTTTCAGAGCTTGTTTACCACTTTTTTGTAACTGTCGAGCCTTTGTGATCACGCCTTGATCTTTTGCAACCGTGATCACTTCTTCATAATGCTGAGTCAGTTGACTCGGCAAGGCATTCTGGGCAATAACCCCCGGCCGGATGATGGCGAAATAATACAAAATTGGCAGAGCAATCAGAACAGCCAAACCGAGCATAACGGGCTTTAACCATTTGTCACGATTGACATAAATTGTTGCTAAACGGCTCATGAAGGAGGCTTCGGGCGGCGAATATTCGAAACGATCCTCTTCCATTGCCCGCACACCTTCGGCTAATACTTGATCACTAATATCCAGACCTTGGGCTTGATAGATTCCACGCAGTTTTTTAATCAGCCGCTCACGGCGGGTATCAGCATCCAGCTCGCGGTCAACTAGGAGTTGTTGGTGTCGGAGGGTATCGACAACATCCATGGCCGCCATCAGATCTTCCAGTGGTACTTTTTTTGTTATGCTCGCCATTAGCCTGAGACCGCCAAATTAGACTTTTTGTGGTAATGGTAGAGAGTCGCCACGACGAATAATGGCAGCCAGTCGTTGCTTGCCGTCTTCAACGGCATCACGAATTTCTTCTGCATTGTTTGTCGAAAGTTTACGCATTTCTGCAATAATTTCTGTACTGCGCTCCTGAAAATTAACGACGGACTCAACCAGTTTTTTTACAGCATCGGCACGTATCGTCGGGCCATACCCTGCTTTAATCGCCGCCTCTTGAACCTTGCCACCAATATCTGCCAGATCTTCCAGGCTTTTGGAAACACCTTCTTTCATGGCTTCCAGTGCCTGGGTGCTTTCATGCAAACCAAACAGACCCGTGAAAGAGGCTGACAGGGCGGTGAAGACGGTTTCATTAGTGCCGAAGAAGGTGATGGACTGTTTGTAAACTCGATCTTTTGCGTTGGTCGTTTGCATCAAACGCATCATAATCACTTCTGAAGTATTGTAGTTTACGGTCAGGTTGTCTGATAGATCTTTAGCGATTTGATAGCGGTCTTCAGCAAATTGCAGCTCACGCATGCGTTCGTCACGAGTCAGTTCCAGTTTAGCTCGGTCTACAAGAGCATCACCGGTAAAGTTGTCCACGGCTTCTGAAGCCTGTTTGAGTTCGTTCTGTGTCTTATTCCACAGCACTTCTGCCTTTTGTAAAATATCCAATGCATAGATTTCGGATTCCTTCATAGCACCACGAAAATCCTGATATGCATTGAGTATTATGCGTTCTCTCTCAATTTGGTCATTCGTATCGCTGGCGACTTCCAGATAGATTTTTTTGATTTTCTCAAAGCGGGAAGAGATATCACCGCGTGTGACTTTCATCCATACATTACTGATGCGTTCAAAAGTATCAATTTTACCGTCGTCAATCTGCTGAACCATGCTTTTGGCATCTTCACGAATACTATTGAATGCTGTAGTAATCTCTTCGTAACGTTCACCTATATTCATCAGCCCCAGTTGTTCTCGTACGACATCATTAAAAACAGACGCTTGGGATAAGGTTCGGGCGATGGCTAATGACTTTTCTTCATCAATATCGGAGATGCGTTCAAGCAGAGAAAGGATCGGCGCTTCTTCAACGGTCTCTGGCACCAAGCCGAGATCACGAAGTTGGTTCATGGCTTTATCAAGATACTTCAAAGGGGTACTGCTCATAATGGTGCTCCGTTTACGGGTTTGCCGAAATTGGGAAGAGTAAACACTCTTTCCCACAAGTTCATAGGTCGCTCCCTAATATAATTCAAATAGTAGGGGTAAGGCAATGCTGTTAGTTTATCCGAACTTTTCTGAGCTTAATTTGTGCTGAAAATTCCAGATGAGTATATCGTCGTATCGATACCATCAATTGAATTTGCACAAACAGTATCATCTAAACCCATATTTAACGGATTATTTGAATCGCGCCCCAAAACAGTGTTTGTATCAGTTAGACTATGCATCATCATAATAAAAACCTCGAAAACTAAATAGATAACCAATGCCTGAAATCGCAACTCAGCATCATCAAGAACGCCTGAAACTGCTTACTGAGACATTAGAGAGCGGTGCTTTGGCTAGCGTGCGCCAGATGCTTAGCAGTTTGCATCCGTCTGAGATCGCGCATTTACTCGAATCTTTGCCCGTTTATGAGCGTGAACTGGTCTGGGGTGCTGTCAGCAGTGAGCATGAAGGCGATGTACTGATTCATGTGAGTGATGATGTTCGCTCTGCCCTGATTGATGAAATGGATACCCAAAAACTTGTTGCCGCCACTGAGGGATTAGCGGCCGATGACTTGGCTGATATTTTACAGCAGCTTCCCGAAGCCGTGCTTCAGGAAGTATTGCAATCCATGGATGTTCAGGATCGTCATCGCCTTGAAACGGTCATGTCCTACCCGGAAGATACCGCGGGTGGTTTAATGAATACGGATGCCGTGACCGTGCGTGGCGATGTGACGTTAGAGGTTGTTATGCGCTATCTGCGTAAGCGTGGTGAACTTCCTGATACCACCGATAAACTCATTGTGGTTGATCGCAATGATTTCTATCTTGGTGTTTTATCGCTCAGTGATCTGCTCACTCATTCACCTGCAGAGCAAGTTGCAACGGTTATGAAGTCGGATGTGCAAGCACTGCTTGAGAGCACTTCGGTCTCTAAAGTCACTCATCTTTTTGAACATCGTGACCTGATTTCCGCCCCCGTAGTGAATGAATATGGGAAGTTGCTTGGGCGCATCACTATTGATGATGTGGTCGATGAAATTCGTGATTCCACAGAGCATTCAATGCTGGGTATGAGCGGCCTGGATGAAAATGAAGATATGTTCGCTCCTGTATTGGTCAGTGCACGCCACCGGGCAATCTGGCTGGGGCTTAATTTACTCACGGCCTTTCTCGCTTCATGGGTGATCGGATTGTTTGAAACCACCATTGAAAAAATAGTTGCGCTTGCCGTGTTGATGCCCATTGTCGCAAGTATGGGCGGCATTGCTGGCAGTCAAACTATGACACTCGTCATTCGTGGTATGGCGGTAGGCCAAGTTGGGTCAGCCAATGCGTCACGCGTATTTACCAAAGAACTCAGTGTGGGGTTTATTAATGGTGTGTTATGGGCCATTGTTGTAGCCATTATTACAGGGCTTTGGTTTAGCTATCAGATTGGTTTGATCATCGCCGCTGCCATTGTTGTCAACATGGTCATTGCAGCCGCTGCGGGGGTTATGATTCCACTCTTGTTGAAAAAGTTTGGAGCCGACCCTGCGCTCGGTGGCAGCGTCATGCTTACAACAGTCACCGATGTTGTTGGCTTCATGGCATTTTTGGGGTTAGCGACATTAGTCTTATTGTAAAATCGATTGCGGCCGATAGGTTAGAAACCTATTTACACAGGACGCTTCATCATGCTAGATATTTTTATTGGCCGACAACCCATATTTGACCGAAAACTTAATGTAACTGCTTACGAACTTCTGTTTCGGAGTAGTGAAAAAAATAGTGCTGAAGTTATTGATGGTGATAGCGCAACCTACCAACTTCTTTCTAATGCTTTTATTGAGATCGGCCTGGATAAAATTATTGGGCAACATGATGCTTTTATTAATGCGACTCGAAATTTTATTATTGGTGCATACCCGTTACCGATCCCGGTAGAGCGTGTCGTTGTTGAAGTATTAGAAGATATTGAAGTCGATAACGAGCTGATTGAATCACTCAAAAAACTCTCAAAAAAAGGCTATCGAATCGCGTTAGATGACTTTGTTTACCACGAGCGTCTGAAACCTCTTGTTGAAGTTGCTGATTTGATCAAAATTGATATCCTGGCATTAGATAGACCAACAATTACTGAGCATGTAAAAATTTTGCGTCAACTGGGTATCAAAAAACTATTAGCAGAAAAAGTAGAAACGCAGGATGAATACGCTTTTTGCAAAGAGTTAGGGTTCGATTATTTTCAGGGTTACTTTTTTGCTCAGACCCGAATTATCAAAGGTAAAAAATTACCCACAAACCGCCTCAATACCATTCAACTCATTGCTGCACTACAAGCACCTGATGCTGAAGTACAAGAACTCACAAGAATCATCAGCTGCGATGTTACGCTCAGCTTTCGATTACTACATTATCTGAACTCTGCTTTTTTCAATTTACCAAAAAAAATAACCAGTATTCAAGATGCAATTATCTATCTGGGTCAGGCTAAAATTAGAAATTGGGCGACATTAATCGCTCTCACTAAAGTTGACAATAGGCCGAGCGAATTAATTTTAATCACTTTGGTTCGTGCAAAAATGTGTGAGTTATTAACTCAAAAAGCGGGGGAAAAAGATGAATCTGCATTTCTTGTCGGTCTATTTTCCGCGTTGGATGCTCTATTAGAAACGCCGATAGAAGAAGTGATTGCAACCATTCCATTAGCAGACCATGTAACGAGCGCCATTCTCAAAAAAGAGGGCATCATGGGGGAAGCGCTTCAGTGTATTTTAACTTATGAACATGCCGACTGGGACTTGGCAAAATTCAGTCACCTTTCACCTTTCGAACTCACCAACTGTTATGCAGAAGCGATTCAGTGGGCAGAAGAAACGATGCAAGCCATGAACCGCTAAAGAGTTACGCCATATTTACCGATACGAAAAACAGGTACACCCCATTCACAAGGATCGTTCCTCACTCACTTTTTGTGGAATCTAAGATGATTCATTCACCAATTGATAATCGCCAGTTATTCGCCTCAATAATATTTGCTTCTTTAGTGTTTATCACTCTGATGCTTTGTCCGTTCAACACAACAAGCGCATCTGGTACGAACTCTTTCAATGTTAAAACGGTTATAAAAAATACTTCATACCCTTGGTATGAAAAAGCCTTGGATACAGTTTATGAAGTGAACGGTGAACAGGGAAAAACTTTGGTTTTAACGCGCGATAAAACATATCGTTTCAAGATCAATACAGGTCTTAAACATGACTTTTACTTTTCAAACAATGAGTCAGGGCGTGGTGCTGGAGTCATCACGAGCGGCATCAGCAAGCAATTTATACATAAAGGCATCATTCACTTTACACCCACGCTTGATACCCCAGAAGAAGTTTACTATCAATGTCAGAACCACCCCTATATGGGAGGGAAAATTTATATTGTAAATGAAGGTGAAAGCTTTACGCCGCCCTCTCAGAATATCAAGCCTGTCGAACAGGTAAAAGCTGAAAAAATAACCCCACAAAAACTAGCCCGACAGCATCTAGGCCAAGCGAGTGCAGCTCTTAATGCCAGTGCGGAACGTATTGCTAACAGTCAAAATGAGAAAGCAAAAGTATTATTTAACCGTGCTCTGGCAATTTCAGAAGATGCCAATGCATGGCTTGCTGGAGGTGACATCATCTCAGCCACAGAGGATACGGATATCGTGTTGATGCTCATTAATGCAGCTGAAAAAAAATTGCTGGAAGAACAAAGCCTGTAATACCTAAATTCAAATGTGAATTAAGAGTAAATTTTTTTCACTTTTTGACGATACAACTTTAAAATATTTTATAAATTTAAGGTAAGGATACGATGCAAAATTTTATAATCTATTGTTTTGCGGGTGTAACAACAGGGTTGTTTCTTTGGTCACTTCGCACAATAGCATCACGCATCGGTTTTGTAGATCATCCATGCTCGCGTAAAGCACACTGTGGGCAAGTGCCACTGGTGGGTGGTATTGCCATGTTTTTTGGTTTTATATTGGCTGTTTTTGTAGGGGGACTCATTAATGACCCTGCATTTTTGGCTTTTATTGTGGCTTCTGCTTTGCTAGTGGGTATGGGAGCTATTGATGATTATATTTCACTCTCAACACGTATACGTTTCATTATTCAGTTTATTGCTGCGTTCATTATGGTCGTTTGGGGGGGCGTGGTTATTGAAGATTTGGGTGCGTTAACAGGTCATGGCTCTATTGCTTTGGGGAGTTGGGCTGTGCCATTTACTATTGTTGCTATTGTTGGGATGATTAATGCCTTTAATATGACAGATGGTATTGATGGTTTGGCCGGTAGCCTGGCGATGTTAGCATTTTCTCTGATGAGTATTCTTGCCTTTTTGAATGGGCAGAGTGGCAATGGTTTGATTTTATTGCTGTTGGCCAGTGTGGTGGCAACATTTCTTTTGTTTAATTTGAGAGTGGGCAAAAGAGAGCAGGCGCTTGTGTTTATGGGAGATGCTGGCAGTATGTTTTTAGGGGGGGCTTTGTGCTGGTTCGCTATTGTTCTGACTCAGGGTGAGACAAAGGTGGTGGAACCTATTGCTGCCATCTGGATTCTGGCTATACCTCTTCTGGATACGTTATGCCTGATTATTCGCCGCTTAAGGCGTGGAGAATCTCCTTTTTCTGGCGGAAGAGATCATTTGCATCATGTTTTGATGGACTTTGGTTTAAGCGTGAATAGAACCCTATTGACCATTTTTAGTATATCAATCCTGCTGGGTGGCTTTGCAGTGATAGAGTCTATTTTTTGGAATGTTGGATCTTATTTTTATGTTATAAGTTTTCTTGTTCTGTTTGCAGCTTATCTATGGGTTATGTGTTTATGGGATGATCAGTCTATAAAAACTGAAGTTTTGGCATAAATGGCGCGCCCGACAGGATTCGAACCTGTGACCTTCGCCTCCGGAGGGCGACGCTCTATCCAGCTGAGCCACGGGCGCTTAATGAGGGGCGTAGGATACCTGACTTAATGGTCACGTTCAATTACCAAGCAACCCACGCAAATTTGCTAAATGTGCTTTACCTCGCTCCTGTCTCTCTTCGGGATCGACCTCTATTTTTCCACCTTCCCAAACCAGATCATCCGCAGGAAGCTCGTCAAGAAATCGGCTGGGCGCACAATCAATCATCTCACCATAACGCTTGCGCCGAATAGCCAGACTGAATGTTAAATTATGTTGCGCCCGCGTAATACCGACGTAGGCCAAACGTCGCTCTTCTTCAAGATTATCTTCTTCAATACTGGTGCGATGTGGCAACAACTCCTCCTCCATTCCCACCAAAAAAACATTGGGGAATTCCAGTCCTTTTGCGGCGTGCAGCGTCATCAGGTGTACGCTGTCTTGCGTGTCTTCCTCTTCATTACGTTCAATGATATCCATCAACATCATATGCGCGACCATATCGGCCAGACTTTTTTTACCTTCGCCCTCATCTTCTTTTTCATGAATATTTTGCAGCCACGACAGTAGCTCCGTAACATTTTCCATGCGCCGCTCAGCGGCTTTCAAATCTTTACAACTGTCTTTAAGCCACCCTTCGTAACCGACACTTTGAATCATCTCTCGAACGGTAGCGATAGGGTCGCCACGCGCCGCTCGATCACCCGTATCCACCACCCACTCGGCAAATTGCTTTACTTTTGAAATCGCCCGCTCACTCATCACCTGGGTCAACCCCATTTCGAAACAGGCATCCATCAGACTAATCTCTCGCCCAGTGGCGTAGCTTGCAAGCTTTTCAACCGTTGTCGGCCCAATTTCACGACGTGGTACATTGACGACTCTTAAAAAAGCATTATCATCATCTTGATTCACCAGCAGGCGCAAATAAGCCATGATGTCTTTCACTTCGCTGTATGCAAAAAATGATGTGCCGCCCGTCAAACGGTAAGGCACATTTTGCTCTCGTAAAATACGCTCAAATAGTCTTGATTGATGATTGCCGCGATAGAGAATGGCGTAGTCACTATGGCGTGTGCGGTGTTTGAAGCGATGGCTAATAATTTCTGAAACCACACGTTCGGCCTCGTGCATTTCATCGCGTGCCTGAATTACACGGATGGGATCGCCATAGCCCATATCACTCCACAATTTTTTCTCAAACACATGCGGATTGTTACTAATCAGCTTATTGGCTGCTTTGAGAATACGGCCATAAGAGCGATAATTTTGCTCCAGCTTGATGATTTCAAGCGTGGGATATTCTGTTTTTAGCAAAGCCAGATTTTCAGGTTGTGCGCCTCGCCAAGAGTAAATCGACTGATCATCATCCCCCACCACTGTGAACGCGGCGCGTGGGCCGACTAAGAGTTTAACCAATGTATATTGGCAGGCATTGGTATCCTGATATTCATCCACTAATAGGTAGCGAATACGATTTTGCCAACGCTCCAGAACTTCTGGATGATTTTGGAACAGGTGAACCGGCTGCATAATCAGGTCATCAAAATCCAGCGCATTATAAGATTTCAAATGACGCTGGTACGCTTCATAAAGCGTTGCACTCAAACCCAGTACAGCATCACCGCTCACATTGGCCTCTGCCAGTGCCGCTGCTGGGTCAATCAATGCATTTTTCCAGCGCGATATTTGCCATTGCATCTGTTTGATAACATCGGCATCGACATCATCATTCTCACGCCGCATCAGCTCACGCAATAATGTTGCGGAATCTGTCGTATCGAAAATGGAAAAGCCAGATTTATAGCCTAACGTTTTTAACTCTCGACGAATAATGTTCAGCCCCAACGTATGAAAAGTGGAAACCATCAAACCACGGCTGTTTTTACCTTTCATCATCTCACTAATACGTGACTTCATTTCACGCGCTGCTTTATTGGTAAAAGTGACTGCAGCAATATGCCGCGCGGGAATATCACACTCGTTAATCAAGTAAGCAATTTTGTACGTAATCACTCGCGTTTTACCACTGCCCGCTCCGGCAAGCACGAGCACAGGGCCATCAAGATAACGCACTGCTTTTTTTTGTGGAGCATTCAGCTTGTTCATAGTTCAGTCGTGCATATTGTAAAGTATCCGCAGTATACCGACTCACGCCTGTTCTGTGTTATGTTCTAATGTTAGTAGACAGTAAAAAACGGTAATTTTAAAAATGATAGCCCATCTACACGCCCTCCCAATCGTTGAACGAATAAAGTTAGTGGAAGATCTATGGGACAGTATTGCTGTAGATCAAGCCACAATAAAAGTGACAGACGAACAAAAAGATGAACTTGATCGACGGCTGGATGCTTATGAGTCCGATGGAAACAAAGGTCGCTTAGCCAGTGAATCTATCGCAGCGATCAGAAAGAGTTTGTGAGTTACAGATTACATATACGACCAGAGGCCGAAATAGATATTGAAGAAGCTGCAATATGGTATGAAAAACAGCAAAAATCTTTAGGTGATGATTTTCTTGATGAAATTCAAACTTCATTAGAAATAATATCAGATAACCCTTATTTATACGCTGAAGTTCACAAGCAGGTTCATCGCGCCCTCATTCATCGTTTTCCTTTCGCAATCTATTATCTAATAGAAGAAGAACTACTCATCATCGTTGCAGTAATGCACGGCAGTCGCCATCCAGCACGATGGCAAAAAAGAACATAAATTTTATGCTCATGCCTACATCCAGTACCACCCCCATTATTCTCACATTTTCTGGCTGCGACCCAAGCGGTGGCGCGGGTATTCAAGCAGACATAGAAACCATCAGCAGCATGGGCTGTCATACTGCACCGATCATTACCGCCCTTACCGTACAAAATACACGGCAAGTACAACGCTTCACAACCGTCGACCCAAATTTCATCATTGATCAAGCACAAACTGTGCTGGAAGATCTTCCTGTGGCGGCCATTAAAATCGGCATGATTGGCCATACTAAAATTATCGAAGCGATTCATACCATTTTAAAAACCCACCCTGAAATCCCCGTGGTATATGACCCTGTTCTCGCCGCTGGCGGTGGCGGTGCGCTGACCACAGGCGTTATTTGTGATGCCATCGTCGAACTTCTATGCCCATTCACGCATATTTTGACACCGAACAGCATTGAAGCCCGCGCCTTGGCTGATAAAGAGGGCTCACTTTCTGGCTGCGCGGCAGCACTCATGGAGGTGGGTTGTCACTATGTGCTGATCACCGGCGGGCACGAAAGTACAAAGGATGTTGTCAACACCCTTTATGGTGAAAGCAAACAGCTTGATACCTACCATTGGCCACGCTTACCACACAGCTACCATGGCTCAGGTTGCACATTATCTTCTGCCATCGCGGGCTTGCTGGCACACAATATGGATATTCGATCAGTGATCAAAAAAGCTCAGGAATACACTTGGGATACACTCAATTCAGGCAAGCGCATGGGTAAAGGGCAACATATTCCCAATCGCCTGTTCTGGGCGCGTGGCAACAATAGTCACAGGTCACAAAAGTCTTAAGTAATGCGCGGACTCTATGCCATCACTGATAGCCTGCTAATACCTTCGAGTTCATTAATTGAAACGGTAGAAAAAGCCCTTCAAGGTGGCGTATCCATACTTCAATATCGAGATAAAATATTGTCACCCAACGAGCGCTTACAACAAGCCAGCGCATTGAAACTGCTTTGCGATAAATACCGTATTCCACTGATTATTAATGACGATGTTACTCTTGCCAAACAGGTGAAGGCCGATGGCGTTCACCTGGGTCATGATGATGCATCACTATTACAAGCTCGCAAAGAGTTAGGCTCACAAGCCATCATTGGCATTTCATGTTACAACTCATTAGAGAAAGCGATTCAAGCAGAAAAATCTGGCGCTGACTATGTCGCCTTCGGAGCTTTTTTCCCATCCTCCAGTAAACCCAATGCGGCGCAAGCGAACATATCGCTTCTAAAACAAGCGCATCAAACACTCCATTGCCCAATCGTCGCCATCGGTGGCATTACACCTGAAAATGGCAAGCAATTAGTTGCAGCAGGAGCCAATATGCTGGCAGTGATCAATGGTCTATTTGGTCAAATAGATTCAGCCGAAGCGGTGCAGTGCTATGTGGAGCTTTTTGAAAAATAATTCACATGCTCTTCACTGAGCCCCGCCAACTGCACCACTTGCTTCTTTACCATGACGGCGGATAGCGCGCTATTGTATATAATCACTGCGCTTGCTATTGTGACTATATGCAATAGTCACTTAAAGGAGTGTTTGTTATGGAGTTGATTTCCAAGAGCGAATTTAAGGCTCATGCTCTTGAGGTGTTGCGAGACATAGAGCAAAGCGGTAAGCGTAGAATAATTACTAATCGTGGTAAGCCTACGCTGGAAATTAGAAAATTAAGAGAGTCTCAAGCTACCCCGCTAGAAATATTAAAGGGTACAGTTGTGAAGTACGAGTCACCTACAGGGCCGGTCGCTGATGACGATTGGGAAAATGCATAATGATTGTTATAGATACGCATGTTTTAGTTTGGTTTGTCAGTGGCGACAATCAGCTATCAGTCGCCGCCAGGGAAGCCATTGAAAATACTTTGAGCGCAGACAGTGAGGTTATTATCTCTTCTATATCAGCATGGGAAATTGCCATGTTGATAGAAAAAGGCCGTTTAGTTTTGAGTATGGATGTTGAAAGCTGGATAAGTGAAGTCACAGAGATAGATGGGTTGCGATTTATTGCCGTCGATAACGAAATTGGTATCAAGGCGACTCAATTACCTGGTGATTTTCACAAAGACCCTGCCGACCGAATCATTGTAGCAACGGCTAGAAAACTCGCTGTTTCTTTGGTTACGGCAGACAAAAAAATAATTAAATACGAGCACGTTAAAACCATTTGGTAACTACTGGAAAACCTCATGAATCTTTGCAGCCCGTAGCGATACCGTCCAATATCAGGGTTATCTGCTATACCTGATATGGTTTTATAAAGCTGTTCTGTGTATTCGATGCTCTGGTTCGGGCGATTCCCCTAAACATGGGCGAACACATAGGTTCGCCCCTACATCGGGTGGTGCAATGGTTTAAAATATATTTTACAAAAACAGTCATAAACACACATCAAAACCTGCGCATTTTCAGCACATATTGCTCATAACCAGCATCAATCATCACTGTGGCAGCCCTGTCTTGATATCACCAAGCAAGAGTCGAAGTAGTGCAACGAGTTGTTCTTTATAAAACATTTGTCATTTAAAAACTAATTTAGTAGAAGCTGGCACGCAACATGCTATACAAAATGTAATGCGGCACTTCTAGTTAAGATTAAATTTTACTAGAAAAATGCCGCTGTTAACGAAGCAAACTCAAATACACTACTGGAGATATTTTTATGAATACACAAATTTGCAAAATGAAAGCTCAAGCACAAAAAGGTTTTACACTGATTGAATTGATGATCGTTGTAGCGATTATTGGTATTTTGGCCGCTGTGGCGATTCCAGCTTATTCAGATTATACCGTAAAAGCTAAGGTTGGAAATGCTTTAGCCTCTATAAGTAGCCTGAAAACAGCTATTTCTCTATGTATTCAAGAAAGTGGTGGTGCGGCGGCTGGTTGTGATACTAACTCAAACGACATTCCTACTTTTATTGCAACCAAAGAAGTTGCAAGTGCCGCAGTCGATGAGGGCGTAATCACCGTAACTTTTGCGACTGGCATCACTACTGGTGTGGATGGTTTAGTATTTATTGTAACCCCTACTCCAAATGCTACAGGCATAATATGGACTAATGATGCTGATGCCACTGGCACAGTTAGCAGTACCGTTGCTATCACCGCAATTGAAAAAAATAATATTTAACCACATCAAATAATGCATTCCATGCACCAGAACTGAAAAGCAAGAGAGGCAACTCTCTTGCTTTTTTGTTTTTTAACCCCGAAAAACCATCAGTTTTATTTCTCGAAATTTTCCATCCATATCATTTTTATTATACCAACACCTATTCAACCACACCGTGGTAAATTTATATTTTGTGAAATCAAAGGGGTCAGTGTCATTGATTGCGTTGTTGAAAACGTAGGGCGGATAAGCTTGCGCCATCTGCCGAGAATTCGATATCGTCTATATTTTCTGCATCACTCGGCTATAACACCCAATTATCCAACCGCAATCCCTCAACCCGCTCAAACTCACGGAGGTTATTTGTAACTAACGTCAGCCCCTCACTTCTTGCATGCCCAGCAATATGTAAATCGTTCACACCAATCGTTACTCCTCTACGCTCCAAATCAACACGGATATCTCCATAATGAGACGCTGCTTTCTGGCCATAATCTAAAACATCCAGGCGAGAAACAAAACTCTCGATCTGTTTCAAGTTGTGATCAGGTCTTTCACTTTTCTCCATGCGGGGGTTACATCGGCAACAGGCAAAAAATGGTTTGATGTATTACAGGCAAGTAATATTTTCACAACACTGGAACCTTATTTTAATAATCAGCTAAAACGCTTGATTAAGTCCCCTAAAGTGTATCTAAAAGATCAGGGGCTTTTGAATTTTTTGCTCAATATTCATAGTGATGAAGAGATGCGCAACTCCCATTATTATGGCGCGCTATTTGAAAACTTTGTTTATAACGAACTATCTCGTCAGGCAGAGTTAAATAATTTCAAGCGATCTCTATTTTTTTGAGAGATAAAAACAGTCTTGAAGTTGATTTCGTGTTGGAAAGAGGAGATAAAATTAAATTAATAGAGGCCAAGACGGCAGAATACCCTAAAGAAGCCCTCGTGAATTTAAATAAAATAAAAGAGAAGCTGGGGGGGAAGCAAGAGGTTGAATTGTTTATTGCCTGCCAAATACAGAGTGAAGCACCCCAAGTTATTTACGAGTGCACCTTTTACAATCCGTTAAAACACCCAATGAGCTGGTAAGAAACACAAAAATTAAATTCTGGAATTAATTTGCTTTGAAATTTTATCGGCTGAACCTTTAGTCACTCCTGCTTCCTGAGCATACCGCGCCCACTGAAAAACAACACTCTGAACTTGTTCTATAGTCTCCTCGGCATTGCTGAGCGAAAACTTCTTGCCCAGTTGTAAAAGGTGATCAACCCCTGGCTTTTTTCCTTCACCAACAACAAGCATGCTTTGCTCACCACTCGGGCCGTAAGAAAAGGTAAGGTCATAGGCGGGGGCAAACTGCCATTCATTCTGATCATTTAGAACATAAGAAAAATTTTTGCTGTGATCGTCACGATTATGTGCCAGCACGTTAAAGCAAGCCAATCGAAAAACTTTTTCGACTTCTATCATATTCTTCGTCAATGCTTGCGTAACTCGCAAAACCATTTCGTAATCAAGGCTTGGTGTACGGTGATCCGCATGAATCAGTCCACATAAGCTATGCATGTGCACTGGTTTATTGCCTTGGCGATCAAAACGTCTGATTCCAAAATAACGGCTGCCCGCTTCACTCTCAAACAGATGTGTTTCTGGCATTTCGATGCCTGCAGCTTTGGCCATGAGGCTATAAGCATATTCAACTGCACCGATATCGTTAGGGTCTATTGTGGATGGAAACTTAATCACCCAATGGGAAAAATCTTTTGGAAGCTCTTGAATGCCATGAATCACCTTTTTCTTGTTCTCACTCACCCCTGCGACAATTTTGGGCCTCGCGCCTGCAGATGAACCATTTAACAGCAACAGCTCTTCAAACACTTCATCATGTTCACCTTTTAGGACAATTTGGCTCTCTTTGGCAATTTTATCCAGTTGAATGTCATTTTGAGACAGTTCGTAGCTTAAAAGCACAGGTTCATAGCTCAGCGCACCCATTCCCGTTTTTCCGACATGAGCCAGCCTGTCGAGTGGTGTCAGCTGTTTACGGTTAATGCCATATTTTTCAACTTGGCGATCAAGCAATAAACGCCCCCAACCATCAGGCAAACTGTCATTAAACACCCCAAACAAACCATCAAATATTGCATCTTTACAAATCTGAGCACCTGATTTAAGCGCCAGTTTGAAAGGTGATATTTGAATATCAAGGTCGATAAACGTTTCATAATATTCAAAATAAATAGAGCGATCTTGAAGAGCCAACCGTCCCAACGGTATATTTCCCCCTCCATGCCGCCAAAAAACATTCAGCAACTTCACTGCTTGGCCGGTCATTTAATGTGGCCTTTTTTAGGAATTTTCTTCTTGTTCAGAATTTCATTCAGAGAGACTTGTTGGGTATTAGCACGAGCGATGCTGTCAAAATCATTTAGACATTCCAGTACGAGCGCCAATTTCAGAAGGGATTCAAAGGAGATTTTTCCTGTCACTTCAAAGCGCTTCAGTGAGCTGGTATTGACCCCTGACCGTTTAGCTAAACCTTCACGAGTCAAGTGCATCACCAGCCTGCGTTCTTTGAATCGCTGGCTTATATCCTGTTGTATCTCTTGTGGTGACTTTATTTCAAAAGGCAAAATAATATCTCGATAAATAAAAATACCAGCTTTAAAGGTAATATATTATCTTTTTAAAGTCAATTGTTGGTTGGTGTTGATTTATAAGTTCTACTCACCCTCAGCTATTGCTTGGTGCGTTTGATAGGCTTACTATACGGCGTATTATTGTTATGCCTAAGAGAGATAGCAATGACCTGACCCTCAAAAAATGAGACAACATTGAAATGATAAAAATAACCGATCTGATAAAAGTTTTTCCTGGCGGTGCCAAGGCATTAGACGGTCTGAATCTGGAGGTTAATAAGGGTGAAATTATGGGTCTGCTTGGCCCTAATGGCGCAGGGAAAACAACCACTATCAGGGTGCTATCCACTCTTTCCGGATTTGATACAGGAAAAGTGATAACAGCTGGTTTTGATGTTGATCGCGAGCCGGAAAAAGTACGTGAATCTATCGGTGTTGTCGCGCAGCAGACGGGGGTCGACTACTTTTTGACGGGGCGGGAAAATCTTATATTGCAAGGCCAGCTCTACCGGATGAAGCGCAAAGAAATTCTAGAGCGTATCGAAGAACTCACGACCTATTTTGACCTGAAGGATGCGCTGGATCGTACCGTTGCGACCTACTCAGGCGGAATGCGCCGTAAACTGGATATTGCAACCGCACTGATTCATCGTCCCAAATTACTGTTTTTAGATGAACCCACACTGGGGCTGGATATCAAAAGCCGCCAGATGTTGTGGCAATACATTGAAAAGCTGAATAAAGAGTTTGGCCTGACTATTTTATTGACGACTCATTATCTGGAAGAGGCCGATAGTCTGGCAGATCGTGTCGCCATTATCAGTCAGGGTAAAATTCAGGCGCTGGATACACCGCAAGCATTGAAAAATGCAATTCATGGTGACTCTGTTGTACTGACGTTTGACCAGGTTGATAAGAGTGTTCAGGCATTTGCCTGGAATCTGAAAGACCTGGATTATGTTAGTCGAGCAACGTGGGACAGTGACAAGCTATATGTTTATGTGGATAACGGCGCTGAAAGTATTCCACGTCTTGCAACCATCGCAAGTAAAGAAGGCATTACTTTAAAAACAATGATGCTGACATGCCCTACACTGGATGATGTTTTCTTGAAATATACAGGTTCAAGTATTGAGTCAGGTGAAGAAGAGGGCGGTGATGAGTGGTGGAAGCAGTGGGCAGGCAAAGGCGGCGGCGGTAAGTGGGCGAAGCAATGGCAAGAGAGTAATGAAGAGGCGACTGCTGACTCAACAGCCTCTGATTCTGGTGCAGAAAAACTAACACAGATTGAAAAAATCCCTGAGCTCCAAAAAGAATCATCAGAAGAGCAGCGGCCACAGAAAGGTGATTGGAACAAGGGCAACGGGGGTAAAAGCGATGACCAGTGGGAAGAGGGTGACTGGAAAAAGCAGCAGGAAAAGTGGAAAAAGTAATATACTTTGAAGAGTGACACCTCGTTCCCAACGCTGGAGCATGGGAACGAGGGTGAAAGTCGTTACTTTTGAGCTTTTATTCGATATAAAAATTTTAAAAAAGGTTAAATAAATGTTAGCAGATACGTGGTATCTATTTGCCAAGTACATGAAAATCACAATCAGAATGCCCATGTGGTCGCTGTTTACACTGATTCAGCCGCTCATCTGGTTGGTGATTTTTGGGCAACTTTTTCAAAATATGGCGCGAGTCCCAGGGTTTCCACCGGAAACCAGTTATATCGACTTTTTTATTCCAGGTGTTTTGATCATGACGGTGCTGTTTGGCTCGTCATGGTCGGGAGTGAGTTTGCTGCGGGAAATTACAGCCGGTTCAGTGGATAAAATGCTGGTTTCCCCCGTTTCACGTGTGGCCATTGTTCTCAGCCGCATTCTTCATTCCGCTGTGCAGGTGATCGCACAGGTGTTTGTTATTTTGATCGTTGCATGGCTCTTTTTTGGCTCAGCTATGAGCTTTAATCCCCTGCATGTGATTATGGCATTATTGATCGTCTTTTTGCTGGGTATTGGCTTTGCTGCATTATCAAACGGTTTTGCGATTGTTTTACAGCGCGAAGAGCCTTTGGTGATGATCGGTAACTTGATGACATTGCCGTTGATGTTTTTTTCCAGCGCTATGGTGCCAGAAAACTTTATGCCGACATGGATTCAATATATTGCAACGATAAATCCTATTAATTATGCCGTTGATGCTGTGCGGGCAATTTTGATTGGCACACCCGACTTTAACGTTTACATGACGGGGCTGCTGGTGATGTTTGCTTTTGCTGGCATCACATTGGCATGGGCGGTACGTTCGTTTAACACGTTACGAGATTAGGTGTTGCTGGGGTTAATACTCATGGTTCGATTTTATTGTTTTTATCTGCAGGGCTTTTTTTATCGTCCACGCTATGAAACTCTCCTTCAATAATATTTGAGTCATGTGATTGTTGCCCTGTTCTTTGCTGGAACCCCTGACCTTGCATTCGACTTATTTTCTGAAATAAAAACAGACGAATGACACCGCGACGTAATGTGGGCACTAAGCAAACAAAGCCCAAGGCATCGGTGAAAAATCCAGGTGTTAGCAAGAGTGCGCCACCCACAAGCAACATAAGGCCCTCAAGTAACTCCATAGCGGGGACTTTTCCTCGGGCGATATTTTCTTGAACCCGTCGAAACGTCGCAATCCCTTGAATTCGCAATAAAAATGCGCCCACAATGGCGGTTAATACAATCAATAAAATAGTATAAAATGCACCGATAATACTGCCGACCTGAATCAGCAGATAAATCTCAATGATAGGGATGATTAAAAATAGTAAAAACAGTACTTTCATGATTTTATTCCCGATAGTCGTCACATGTTAATAGAATACCAGAAAGTTTATGATATGGGCGCTGAACGAACTCACAAGGGTGATTGCTGTCACTATGAATGATTTATAAATCTTATAAAATAACAGCGTGTACTTTGTGATCGTTCCTAACTTTAAAATAATCGAGCGTATATGAATTTCTTTAAACGACCATTAATGAGTTTCTCTGTTTTATTACTGCTGTTATTTTCTAATGTTGTGGGCGCAGTTTTTAATAATGAGCCGCTCAGGCCTGAAGAGGCGTTTATTTTTACTGTTGATGTGGTGGATGAAAATACACTACGCGCCAAGTGGGATATTACAAAAGGTTATTACCTCTATAAGGATAAGTTTAAATTCAAAATCAAAGAGGCTGAGGGAATTGAGATTACTCAAGTCTCTTTTCCTAAGCCAGGTGAGCTCAAATATGATGAATATTTTGGTGAAATGGAGGTTTATTATGGGCAGGCGGTTGTTGATTTAACGATCTTTCGAAGCGACAATCAAGCCACTGAATTTACACTCGAAGCAAAATCACAGGGCTGTGCGGATAGTGGCTTTTGTTATCCACCCCAAACAGAATCTATGCCGGTGGCACTTTCTGCGATCAGTACATCAGGGGGTGGGGTCGTGGCTTCCACGCCCAGTCAAAGTGCCCCCCAATCAATCACGCCGACCGTTGTTTCCGAGCAAGATCGCATTACAAGCTCATTAGGTGATGATGGCTTTTTCTGGACAATATTAACCTTTTTTGGATTTGGATTACTGCTGGCGCTCACACCGTGTGTATTTCCGATGATCCCGATTCTCTCCAGTCTTGTCGTTGGGCAAGGAGAAAAGATAGACACACGTAAAGCGTTTATATTGTCTTTGATTTATGTTTTAGCGATGGCAGCCACGTATGCGGTTGCCGGTGTGATCGCGGGTTTGTTTGGCGCAAATGTCCAGATTATGTTTCAAAATCCATGGGTTATTAGTGCCTTTAGTGTGGTTTTTGTATTGCTCGCGCTATCAATGTTCGGCTTTTATGAGCTGCAACTGCCCGCAAGTTTACAAAGCAAGCTCACAGCGCACAGCAATAAACAGTCAGGTGGAACATGGATGGGCGCTGGAGTGATGGGCGTGTTATCGGCATTGATTGTTGGGCCATGTGTCGCGGCACCTTTGGCAGGAGCGTTGATTTATATTGGCCAAAGCGGTGATGCTTTACTGGGCGGTATGGCGCTGTTTGTAATGGCTTTGGGAATGGGGATGCCGTTATTGGTGATTGGCACATCAGCCGGTAAGTGGTTGCCGAAAAGTGGTGGCTGGATGAATGCAGTCAAAGCTGTTTTTGGGGTGTTGTTGCTGGCCGTTGCCATCTGGATGTTGGAGCGCATTATTCCAGAATCGGCCACTTTAATGTTGTGGGCGGTTTTATTGATTATTTCAGCCATTTATATGGGCGCACTGGAGCCATTACCCGCTGAAAAAACAGGTTGGCGAACCTTATGGAAAGGTTGTGGTTTAGTCATGTTGTTGTACGGTGTGTTGCTGATGTTTGGTGCAGCGAGTGGCGGCAAAGATCCACTGCAACCACTCAAAAAATTGAGTTTTTCGAGTGGTTCGACAAATATGAATGCCGTATCTGAGCACCTGGCTTTCACATCAATTAAGGGCTTGGCAGGATTAGAGCGAAAAATGCAGCTTGCAAAAGCACAAGGGCAGCCCGTGATGCTCGATTTTTATGCCGATTGGTGTATCTCCTGTAAAACAATGGAGCGTAATGTATTTTCTGATCCATCCGTGATGCGAATATTGTCGGGTATGCTGACTTTGCAAGCGGATGTGACCGAAAACGACGAGTTGGATAAAGCGTTATTGAATAAGTTTGAACTGATTGGGCCGCCGAGCATTCTGTTTTTTGATCGTAATGGTGATGAGTTAAGGGGTTACCGTATTGTAGGTGAAATGAACCTTGAAGAGTTTCAAAGTCATCTTTCAGGGGTACTCAGTGCCTTGAATGGGCAGAGTCAAGGTTAAGTTGCCGCGAACTCCCAGAAAATCACATAAAAAGTCTGGACAATGATAGACACGTTGGGCACAATCCTCTGAATAGCTTTACCAATATTTTCAGGAAGAGTCATGGCAAACTTTCTGGTGCTTAACGGCCCTAATCTCAATTTACTAGGTGGGCGTGAACCCAAGCATTATGGCCATGATACTTTGGCCAGTATTCATGGGCGCTTGGACGAACAGGCCAAAAAAGCGGGTCACTCACTGGGTTTTTACCAGAGCAATGCAGAGCATGAACTGGTCGATCGCGTGCAACAAGCGCGCGATGATGGCACTGAGTTTATTATTATTAATCCCGCCGCATTTACACATACCAGTATTGCATTGCGTGATGCTTTGAGTGCTGTCGAGATTCCATTTATTGAAATTCACTTGTCAAACGTTCATGCACGCGAAGCCTTTCGCAAACACTCCTATTTTTCTGATATTGCTGTGGGCGTGATTTGTGGCTTAGGTGCCAAAGGTTATGAGCTGGCTCTGCAAGCGGGCATTGACTATTTAAATAAAAAAACAAATTTTAAAATTATCGGGTTAAATAATGGACATACGTAAAGTTAAAAAGTTGATCGAATTGCTGGAGGAGTCTGATCTGGCAGAAATTGAAGTTCACGAAGGCGAAGAGTCGGTTCGTATCAGTCGTCATAGTCAAGTTTCAGCTCCGGTTATTGTGGCACCTGCACTTGCGGCACCTTCGGCTGCTGATCAGAGTACGGCTTCTGTTGATGACAGCCCACCTGGGCATACGATGAACTCACCTATGATAGGTACCTTTTATCGCTCACCGTCACCGGAGGCTAAAGTTTTTGTTGAGGTTGGAGATCAAGTGAAAGAGGGTGATATCGTATGCATTATTGAAGCGATGAAAATTTTGAATCAGATTGAGGTCGATAAATCGGGTGTGATCACTGCGATTCAGGTTGAAGATGGGCAGCCTGTTGAGTATGGGCAGCCGATGTTTATTATCGCTTGATTATTCATATCGATACCTTAAAACAGCAGAATATAGTGAGCAAAAAAATGCTTGATAAAGTTGTAATCGCTAATCGTGGTGAAATTGCGCTCAGGATATTACGTGCCTGTAGTGAACTTGGTATTAGGACTGTTGCGATACATTCTTCAGCAGATCGTGATCTGAAGCATGTTCGTCTGGCTGACGAATCGGTCTGTATTGGGCCACCGGCATCCGCTGAAAGTTATCTGAATGTGCCGGCGATTATCAGTGCAGCAGAAATCACTGATGCCACGGCCATTCACCCAGGGTATGGTTTTCTCTCGGAAAATGCTGATTTTGTTGAGCGTGTTGAACAGAGTGGATTCACTTTTATTGGCCCTCGCGCGGAAACGATTCGCATCATGGGGGATAAAATTTCTGCGATTAAAACCATGAAAGAGGCCGGTGTTCCTTGTGTGCCAGGTTCTGATGGGCCGTTGGGGGATGATGCCAAAGTGAATCTGGAATTGGCTAAAGGCATTGGTTACCCCATTATTATTAAAGCGGCTGGTGGTGGTGGTGGCCGGGGAATGCGCGTGGTTCACAGTGAAGCGGCTTTAAGTAACGCGATCACTGTGACACGTACCGAAGCAATCAACGCTTTTGGAAATGGCACACTCTATATGGAAAAATTTCTCAGCAACCCCCGCCATATAGAGTTTCAAGTGTTGGCGGATAAGCATGGTAATGCGATTCACCTAGGGGAGCGTGACTGCTCAATGCAGCGCCGCCACCAAAAAGTGATTGAAGAGGCTCCTGCAATTGGTATTACTGAAGCGATGCGCGATAAAATTGGTATGCGATGTGCAGAGGCTTGTAAACAAATTGGTTACGTGGGGGCAGGAACTTTTGAGTTCCTTTATGAAAATGGTGAGTTTTATTTCATTGAAATGAATACCCGTTTGCAAGTGGAGCATCCTGTTACAGAGATGGTGACAGGCGTTGACCTGGTTAAAGAGCAGTTACTTATTGCGGCAGGCAATCCACTGGCCTTCAAGCAAGAAAATATCAAACTCAATGGTCATGCCATTGAGTGTCGAATTAATGCGGAAGACCCTAAAAATTTCATGCCATCACCAGGGATGATTACACAGTATCACGCCCCAGGTGGGCCAGGAATTCGTGTTGATTCTCATATCTATAATGGTTATACCGTGCCACCACACTATGACTCAATGATTGGTAAATTAATTGCTCATGGTGATTCACGTGAAACAGCTTTGGCACGTATGCGTACGGCGTTGAAAGAAATTTCAATCGAAGGTATTAAAACAAATGTTCCATTGCATCAGGATATTATGAATGATGCTGCTTTTCAGACTGGTGGAACAAGTATTCACTATTTAGAAAAAAAATTAGGGCTGCAATAGCTCAAACCTTGTTGCTGACCGATGAAAATTCGGTCAATGCACTCTTTCTACACTCTTAAGATTCTTATGTTTCAGTTGAAATTTGAAGTAAAGCAATCGGCTGTTGAGCCACTCTCTGAACAGCTTTCAGACATCGGTGCGCTGGCTGTCACACTGCAAGACAGCGGTGATGAACCACTTTATGAGCCGCCACTGGGTGAAACAGCGTTGTGGAAAGGGAACTATGTGATCGCTCTGTTTGAAACTCAAAGTGATGTTGATGTTGCTTTAAAGCAATTATATGAAACCCGTGGTGAAGAAAAACTGCCTGATTTTGCGATTGAAGAGTTAGAATACAAAGTTTGGGAGCGTGCCTGGATGGATGATTTTCATCCTATACGTTTTGGCTCTCGTCTCTGGATTATACCGAGCTGGACAGTGGCTCCTGACCCTGAAGCAGTGAATATTTTACTCGATCCTGGCCTTGCTTTTGGAACGGGCACGCACCCGACGACAGCGCTTTGCCTCTCGTTTCTGGATCAAACTGACTTGGCTGACCAGCAAGTAGTGGATTATGGCTGTGGCTCTGGAATTCTTGCAATTGCCGCCGCCAAACTGGGTGCAGTGCAGGTTGTGGCGATTGACCACGACTCACAGGCACTTGAAGCTACCTTGGATAATGCACAAAAAAATAGTGTTCAAACGCGTATCGTTGTCAAACTACCAGAAGAGGCTGAAGTCGAGCCTGTCGATATCATGGTTGCAAATATTCTAGCCCAACCGTTGATTGAACTGGCCTCTGAACTAGCTTCAAGAGTCAAAATAGGCGGGCAAATTGCTCTGTCAGGAATATTAAGCGAACAGGCTGATGCCGTTGCTAAGGCTTACTCAGCTTGGTTTGATATCAAACCACCTGTTCAAAAAGAGGGTTGGGTGCTGCTGTTTGGGCAGCGTGTGGTTGAGTAATTATCCGAGCTAAACACTTCCCTGTTCAAATTGTAGTGTGTAAAGTTTTGAATAAGCGCCTTTTTTATTCAACAATGTTTGATGAGTGCCGGTCTCAATAATTTTTCCTTGTTTCATCACAACAATTTTATCAGCTTGTTCAATCGTAGATAACCTGTGGGCAATGATCAAAGTTGTACGCCCTTGTTTGGCCGCTTCCAGTGCGGCTTGTACGTGGCGTTCTGATTCATTATCCAGTGCTGAGGTTGCTTCATCAAGAATGAGAATGGGCGCATTCTTTAACAGGGCACGAGCAATAGCGATACGTTGGCGTTGACCGCCCGACAGGCGTACTCCATTCTCACCGACAAGAGTCTTAATACCTTCCGGTAGTTTTTCAATGAATTCCATGGTATGTGCTGCTTTTGCTGCCGCAAGAATCTCTTTTTTACTACTGCCAGATGAAGAACCATAGGCGATATTCGCTTCAATAGTATCGTTAAACAAAATGACATCTTGAGTGACGATTGAGATATTTGATCGTAAACAATCCAGTTGGAGTGATTCAATAGGAGTATCGTCTAATAAAATCTGGCCGTCAGTTGGTAGGTATAGTCGTGGAATTAAATTAGCCAGAGACGATTTTCCACTGCCTGATTGCCCAACAAGTGCGACGGTTTCACCCGCTTGTATCAATAAATTAATGTTGTTAAGTGCGGACTCTTCACTGGCTTTGTATTTCAAGTGAATATTTTTAAATTCAATTTTCCCTGTCACATTTTTAATTTTTTTGGTGCCATTGTCTGGCTCAGGAAATTCATCAATAAATGCAAAAATACTGTTTGCAGCCGCAAGCCCACGTTGCAAGTGTTCGTTAATACTCGTTAGGCGCTTGATCGGTGAGAAGAGCATCGCCATGGCGGCTAAAAACGACAAAAAGCTTCCTGCTGTCACCTCCTGATTGGCTGATGCAATATAGATGATGACAGCCAATGCAAGAATGCCAACAAATTGAACGACAGGAACACTGAGCGCAGATGCTCCTTTGATCTTCATTTCATAACGCCGCAACCAGTTGGCTGTTGCTTTAAATCGTTTATTTTCATAGTTATGTCCGCCAAAGACTTTAACTACACGTTGGGCTTTGATTGTCTCTTCCAGAATGTGGGTTAAATTACCCATGGAGTTTTGTAATAAATGGCTCAGCTTTCTCATTCGCTTGCTGACGACTTTAATAACAATAGCAATAACAGGAATGATGAGGAAAAAAATCAAGGTCAACTGCCAATCAAAGTAGAGCATCACGCCCAATAGCCCAATAATGGCTAATGAATCACGAACCAGCACAACTAAAACCAGAGTGGCTGCTGAGCTGACTTGATTGACATCATAAGTGAATTTGGAAATCAGACTTCCTGAATTGGTATTGGCATAATAGTCGGAAGGTAAAACAAGGAGCTTGGCAAACATCTCTTTCCGTAAGTCTAACACTACTTTATTGGCCACCCAGGCTAGTGCAATCGTGCTTAAATAAGTTGAAATTCCACGTATCATAAAAAGTGCAATAAATGCCAATGGCACCCATACTATATAATCAGGGTCACGCTCCACAAAGCTACCATCAATCAGTGGTTTCATCATGGCAGCAATTGCTGGGTCACTTAAACCCGTGATTGCAGTTGCGATAAGAGCAACGATGAAAATACGCCAATAGACGCGTACATAGCTCATCAGGCGTAGATAAAGTGCTTTGCTGTTCATGCAGTTGATATATTCTGAATATTTAACTGAAACAACTGTTTTATCCTGTTCCCCTGGGCGGGTCAAGAGGTATGGGGAATAATTTGAAGGGAGTTTTTGAAATAGGGGTGAGGTCACCCCTATCGGAAAATCAGGTCAGCTTACTTAACTGAGCAGGATTTTTCTTCTTTGATAATGCCAGATTCAACCGCGTTGATCGCTTTCTGGTCATGCTCATTAGCAGGACAACCACAGCTATAATCGCTTTCTGTTGCATGCAATCTTGCTTGTTCAATATGCCATTGTGCTACTTTGAGGTGTTGATCTACGTTCATTTGCTATAACCTTACTTTATATTTTAGATTTGTTTAATACTTGAGTAATAAGCTCAAGTTTTTTACTTTAACATAAAATCAAATAAAAATTTGAATTAATGAGATATATTTATGGCTAAACGTCGGATCAGTGAGCAGCAAAAGCGACGTATTCATCACAGGCAGCAGCAGCGACGAGAGAAGTCTGATCAGATATTGGGAAATATATCTGAGCATGGATTGGGATCTGAGCAATCTGGGCAGGTGATTACCAATTTTGGTCAAAGCCTGATTGTTGAAGATGCGGATAAAAAAGTATTTCGTTGCTTTGCCAGGCAGAATGTTGGGGCGATTGTTTGTGGTGACTGGGTCATATGGCAACAAGATAAAAAAAATGAAAATGTAGGGGTAATTGTTGCAATTGAAGAGCGAAAGACGCTTTTGCAAAAGCCTGGGTTTGGCGGCAAGCTGAAACCGATGGCCGCTAATATTGATCAGATCGTGATCGTTTCTTCTATTTTGCCAGAACCTAATCCCTACTTAATTGACCGCTACTTGGTCGCTGCTGAAAACTTGCCAGCGAGGCCGATTGTTTTGCTTAATAAAATTGATTTATTGAATTCACAAAGCCAGATCTTGATTGATAATATTGAAGCTGAATATAGTAATATTGGCTATCAAGTGATCAAAACGAGTCAAACTCTGGGCTTTGGTTTTGATTCGTTGTTAGATGTGCTTAAGAATAAAATCAGTATCTTTGTCGGGCTTTCTGGTGTCGGAAAATCATCTTTAATTAAGCATCTTCTACCTGAGCAAGACATGAGGATTGGAGAAGTGTCTGAGGCCACTGGAGAAGGAAAGCATACGACAACCAATTCAATGCTTTATCATTTGCCGAGCGGAGGGGAATTGATTGATTCCCCTGGCGTTCGGGATTTTGGTTTGTGGAATATATCAGCAGGTGATGTGTTGCATGGCTTTAAAGAGTTACGGCCCCATATAGGAATGTGCCGGTTTTCTAACTGTGCTCATCAAAGTGAACCCAAGTGTGCCATCCATATGGCTCTGAGTGAAAATAAAATCAGCCAAAAACGTTTCAACCATTATCAAAAAATGATAGCAGAATATGTTGAATAATCCCTAAATTATAGAAAATAGTACTTCCGGCAAGGTGTAAACTTTTTTTGTAGCATCCACGGGAGAGGCGAAAGATAAATAGCAGGATGTGAGGCACAGGTCTTTATCATATGGAGCCATTTTTTTGCCATACAGTCTATCGCCGACGATTGGAAAACCTGCTTCTGATAAGTGCTGTCTGATCTGGTGCTTTCTGCCGGTCTCTATTGATACCTTAATGGTTGACTGGTCTGTTTCAATATCATATTTAAGGGATGTAGTATGGCTTATTGCAGGTTTGTTATTAACCTCTGAATCCAATATTTTCTGGTCAGGAAATTGGCCATGTACGATGGCTTGGTAGTGCTTTTCAACTTGGCGATTTTGAAATAATTTGGAAAAGTAGGCGGCTACTTTTTTCTGGTGTGCAATAATGATCAGGCCTGTGGCAGCACGGTCAAGTCTATGAACAATAAAAGCGGGGCGCTGGGGGCTCAGATTTTTTTCCACCCAGCGGTTTATGGTGCAATGATCTCCCCATTTTGAACCTTGGCAGAGCATTCCGTAGGGTTTAAACCAGATACTGTATAGATCTTCGTCTGCAATTAAAATGGCATCGTCAGGCTGCTTTTCTAGAACCTCCGTATCATAATAAAGATGTAACCTGTCGTTTAGTTTTAACTGTTTATCTGCTCGTCTGATACGCTGTGTACGCTGGCTTCTGGTCAACCACACCGCGCCTTTTGTCATAGTTTTCTTGATGGTCTGTTTTGTTAACTCTGTTGACTCCCACAGAATATCAACAGCAGTTTTGTCTGAACTATCGATATCTATATGTTTTTCTAGCTTCATAATTAAAGGAAGGTTACCTTAGTCGAGTGCTTTTTATTATAATACTTCAAAGCCCCTTCATTACTCTTTTTATTACTGATGATATGACACTAGATTTAAATACTTTCCAAATCCGCGTATTAGGTTGTTTGATTGAAAAACAGCTGACGACACCTGACTATTATCCGCTGACTTTAAGTGCCTTAACCAATGCATGCAATCAGAAGTCGAACCGTGAGCCGGTGATGGCGCTCTCTGAATCTGATGTTCTGGATGCCACTCAAGGCCTGATTGAACTGAATCTGGCGCGTGACCAGCAAATGGCTGGAGCCAGAGTATTAAAGTATGCACATAAACTCAGTGACACGCTGACTCAGCAATATGATTTTTCTCAAAATGAGTTAGGTGTATTGTCGGTACTATTTGTTCGTGGCCCACAAACTGTGGGTGAAATTCGTACTCGTACGAGTCGAATGTGTCATTTTGCATCACTGGCAGATGCCGAATCCACTCTAAAAGCTTTAATCGAAAAAGAGAGTGGGCCTTTTGTTTCACCGATGGCGCGAGAGCCGGGACGAAGGGAGATTCGTTACCAGCACTTATTTGCTGAGCCAGCCGATGAAATCTCTTCATCACTACCAGGTTTAAGTCAACCAGTCCTCAGCCAACGCTCCAGTGAATTAGATGATTTACGCGATGAAGTATCGGCTTTGCGAGTGGATGTGGAGTCTTTAAAAAATATTGTTGACCAATTATTGGAAAAAATTAATGCGAACTAAAAAATTCCATGAAAAGACAACGCATTAATCAATGGAGTAAAAATTTTAGCCAAAGTGATGTTCAACTCATTCAATCGGCTTTAGTTTTTTCTGGTAATAAAAAACGATCAAACAGTAATGATCAGAATCAAATTGCCGAAATTTTAGATCATCTCAATGTCGATAGTGAAACCATTGTTGCGGCCATATTACTGACAAGCTTAGAGCTTGGGGTATTTGACCAATCTACGATGGCTGAGGTTTATTCTGCTTCAATTTGTGATCTGGCAATTCAATCACAAACGTTGATCAATCTGGAACAGCGCTGGGTTGATACACTTCAAGGCAATTTGGGAGAAAGCGACAGTAGCAGCCACCACATGATGCTGTTAAATATGATGAAAGATATCCGTGTGGTATTTATTATTCTGGCGTACCAAGTGCTAAGAATGCATCGTTTAACACAGCTCACAAAACCTGAACAGCATCGAATTGCAAAAGAGACGGAACAAGTTTTTGCTCCCTTGGCAAATCGTTTAGGTATTGGGCAGCTCAAGTGGGAGCTGGAGGATCTAGCCTTTCGCTATTTGCATCCTGTCGAATATAAAAAAATTGCGAAAGAGTTAGAAGAGTGCCGAGTTGATCGTGAGCAATACATGCAGAGCATTGTTGATGAGCTGCAAACTAAACTCAGTGATGCGGGTTTGGCGGTGGAAGTTCAGGGTCGAGCCAAGCACATTTTCAGCATATGGAAAAAAATGCAGAAAAAGGATTTAAAGTTTTCTGATTTATACGATGTGCGAGCTGTTCGGATCATGGTTGAAGATCTCTCTTCTTGTTATTCGGCATTAAGTGTTGTGCATGATTTGTGGCAATTTATTCCCAGTGAATATGATGATTATGTCGCAGCGCCGAAAGCGAATAATTATCAAAGTCTGCATACTGCGGTTCTTGGCCCTGAAGGTAAAACAGTAGAAATTCAAATTCGTACGTACGAAATGCATGCGTATGCTGAATTGGGTGTGGCCGCACATTGGCGCTATAAAGAAGGAGGGAAAAGGGACAAAGAGCTGGAGGAGCAACTTGAATCATTACGTGATGCGCTCAATCAAACCGAAGCCATTGATGTCTCGCTTCAAAAGCCCTCACGAATTTATGTACTGTCACCTAAAGGCCATGTTGTGGAGTTGCCCTTCAATGCAACGCCGCTGGATTTTGCCTACCATATTCATTCAGAGGTTGGAAACAGATGCCGTGGTGCTAAAGTGAACGGGAAGATGGTTCCTCTTACTTTCTCGTTATTGAATGGTCAAACGGTTGAAATTATTACTGCCAAAGATGCGCAACCCAGCCGTGATTGGTTAGCTCAGCATTTTGGTTATTTGAAATCCTCTCGAGCTCGGTCAAAGGTCAAGTCCTGGTTTAAGCGTGAATTTAGAGAAGAGCATATTCATACAGGTAAAACCTCAATCACTAAGCAAATGGGTGTATTGCCGAGTCATTCGGTTTTAAACTCCCTGAGTAAAACCTTTAACTTGCATCAAGTTGATGATCTCTATGCTGCTATTGGACGTGGTGATCTGGGAGTTAATCAGGTATTAAATTCACTTAAAACACCCAAAGATAAAGAAAAAGAACAGCAACTTCTTTTAAAGAGGCATGAAAGAAGTTCGAACCAGTTAAAAAGTAACCTTGTTGTTGAAGGTGTTGATGGCTTAATGACAACTTTAGCTCGATGTTGCAAACCATTTCCTGAGGATCCAGTCGTAGGCTTTATTACAAAGGGTCGGGGAGTCACTATTCATCGTGAAGATTGTTCAAATGTAGCGGCATTGAGGGAGCGGAACCCTCAGCGATTTGTTGATGTCATCTGGGGTGGAAAACAGACTCAAAGTTATGAAATTGATATCGAAGTGATTGCATTGGATCGAACGGGTTTGCTGCGTGATGTGATGGCAGTTTTATCCAAATACTCAATTAATGTGAATGCGGTAAATACCTTTACAGATAAAAGCTTGCAGCAGGCGAGAATGCGCTTGACTTTGAATATTGGTGATCCAGCACAACTGGCTTCAGTATTGGAAAAATTAATTCATTTACGCGGGATTTTTGAGGCTAGACGAATCAAGTGAAGGAGTGAGCACAGTGACAGAAAAGAGTCTATTTGGGTAACTCTACAAATTCAGAGCACTGCCCATGGTCAGATACTCTTTTACCACGTAACAATGATGCTTGATTGATGCTTCGCAATGCGGCCAAAGCCTCTTTTTGATTCACAACATCTTTCATCGCTTTTTTGAAAAAAGATCGGAGCGAACCTTTTAGGTGGACATTAACTTCTGAAATGGGGATCTCTTTCAGAACGCAGAAGATTGCAAGCGCATAGGTGACTTCAGTTTCAGCCAGAAAACCACTACGATCCATCGCAGGGGAACGGCACCGTCCACAACCTCCTCCTTTATAGGGGTGGGCGGTATTGGCCATGATTAAGCCAAACCCCATATAAACCGTGACAATTTCCATTATGTGTGGCCACTGCTCTTCATCACAGGGGGGCGGCTCTTGAGCCTGACAGCCTAGGTGATGAGCCAGGGCGTGAGCATAGTTGGCGATCATTGCCGGCGGATTAGCAACTTGCTGGGGCTCATAAAGTAGTGGCAGTTTTAACTCGTTAGAATTTTCAAGTGCTTGCTGGATATTGGGTTCTGTAGCTGGGTCAGTATTGTAGTGGTGCTGATTGATCAGGCGTGTCGGCCAGTGGGGTACACCCGCATAACCTTTGACACGATCCAGAATGAGTGTTGCCATACCCTCAACGCTACTTTCTCGCCCGGGAAAATGTTGGTCAGAAGGTGTGACCAATATAGACTCATTATAAAAAGTATCCGTGCCGAAGTTTTTCAGTGACCAGGCAAATGTGTTAAAGAGCAAATCAATAATCTCTTCTTCAAGAAGCGGCTGTTTTTTAAATAAAGAAAGCACCATATTTGCAACTCTGACCGGTTCATAGGGAGCTGCCAGTATAACGAGAGCTTGCTCATGCGGAAAGCTGCTTTTTACTTGAATCAGGGGAGCTTGATCGTTGTTGTGAATAATCTTTGTTGCATGGTGAGCGTAATGCGCACACTGATAACGTTATTTTTTGATGGATCTTTTGTATATTGGTTGACTGAATTGCTCATACCCTGACCAAATAAAAATTGCATTTCATCAATCCCGTTGACGAGTGGTTGGGGGGTTCCACCATTGCCATTACACATGAGCGTGCTGTTTTTTAAAAAGTATTGATTGACGACAGGTTGTTCAGAACTTTTGACGCGATTATTATTACAATCGCGTGTCGCATGGTAGGAAATTTCAAGGCGTTCATCCCCTTTTTCTGTGTTTAAAGTGGCTGTGTTGGCTAAACGAATATCATTGCTGAGCAGCATGATCGCAAGGCGGCTGTTTTCTAATAGGCGAGCGATATTTTCGTGATAGAGATAGCTCTGTTTGGTTGATATGAATATTTGCCACAAACCAATAGAGATGAGGGCGGCGAGTGATGTAGCCACCATAAGCTCAACGAGCGTGAGCCCTTTTTGATTCTTGGAGTACAATTACAAGTTAAATTCGAGTTGATAGCTGTGGTGGTTTTGTGGATCAGTCTGGTTGAGCCAATTGACCTCAATAGTAAAATTATTGAGTCCGTTTTCTTGTATGGCTCCAACGCCATCAGGCAGCAATAATGCAATGTTTTGTTGCCATTCATAAATGTCGTATTGGGCGATCTCTTTTGGTAAACAGGCTCTGGAAAAGCAGTTTGGCTTGTTTGAAACACTGTTTGTATTTTTATAGTTGAACGTCGGATTAGATTTTATGCGTTCGGCCATATCATGAGCTTGAAGAGTTGCCTGAGTGAACAGGTAAGCATGGTGGCTGGTTTGAATGCTTTTTATCTGGAGCCCCGCGAGTGCTAACAGCCCCGTTGAAAGTACAAAAAGGGCAATAAGTACTTCGATCAAAGAAAATGCGAACTGTCCTTGTTTCTCTATTTTAATCTGGCTCACTGTTTCTCTTCCTTGAGACCGCAACGTCGTTGATATATTAACGTATGGGTTTACGGGATGCTAATACAAAACCTTCTTTTTTACCAGATAGGTCTTTTCTTGAGTCTTTGTTGGTAGATTCTTCTGTCGCACGAGCTCTGATAGTGAAACCAGTTCAATTCCCTGACTTTTGAGGTTGGGTAACTCTTGCCTTAACATATTGATGGTTTCGGGGAAGGGGTGGCCTATTGCAATGGCATAGCCTTTTTTCTTGGCGAGTTTGAGCAATTTTCTATATTGCTGTCGAATTTTATTTGGATTGACCCAGGCATCTAGGAAAACATCACGCTGCAAGCTTGGAACTTGAGTCTCATTGGCCATTTTATAGGCGACGGACTGGTGGGCTGTTCGGCTGTCGATAAAAAATAAATCCCCCTGTTGACGAACTGCATTCATCACCCATTGCATATGACCCGGGTGGCGGGTGAGCAGGCTACCCATGTGGTTGTTGATGCCGATGGCGTGGGGAATGGCTTGTAGATTGTCACGAATAGTCTGAGTAACCTCTGTCTCTGTCATGTTAAGAGTCAAGCCACCGCTGCCCAGATTATTATCATCAATGGATGCCATGGGTTGGTGCAATAAAACTTCTTTTCCTTGCTGGAATGCTTTTGTGGCGAGTTTTTTCGCATGTGGGGTATTGGGTAAAAATGCATAAGCAATGGAGCCTGGCAGATCAATCGCGCGTGAATCTCGCTCTAATGAGTAACCCAGGTCGTCAATGATGATGGCAATTTGAGGTTGTGCAGAGAGCAATGCTGGAAAAAACAGTAACGTCATGCAAAGCAGCCGAGCCTTGCATATGATTAACGGTCTTTGTCGTTTCAAAGACATCCCTTAGGTATCCTTTTGTAAAATGTAGAGCCCTTTCAGAAGGTTTAATGCTTCATATAATGGATAGTCATTGATTGAATGAGCTGAGTCTTCAAGCTTGCTATCAGATTTATTTGTACTTTTTTGTTCCAGATGGCCTTTTAAATCTGCTTCAAAAACGGTTTGGTTTTCTGATAAATCATTTTGGGTGAGTGCCAGATGATCCAGTAATATATCAGGCTCAATGCCTTCGGCTTGAATGGAACGGCCTGAGGGTGTGTAGTAACGTGCTGTGGTTAGCTTTAATGCTGCGCCGTTACTAATGGGTTGAATCGTTTGTACTGATCCCTTACCAAAGGTTTGGCTTCCCATAATCACCGCACGTTGATGGTCTTGAAGAGCGCCTGCAACAATTTCAGAGGCTGAGGCAGAGCCGCTATTGACTAATACCACGATAGGACGGCCTTTAAGAATATCTGTCGGGGTGGCATTGAAGCGCATATCTGAATCAGCAACACGCCCTTCAGTGTATACAATTAAGCCTTTGTCAATGAAGGCATCCGAAACCGCCACGGCTGCACCGAGTACTCCGCCGGGATTGTCACGCAGGTCAAGTATTAAACCTTTGAGCTCACCCTCTGATTTTTTACGGAGTTGACTGATATGGCGCAGCAGACGTTCAGCGGTGCGGCTTTGGAATTGCGTTATTCTGATATAACCAAACTGATCTTCAAGCAGTCGGCTTTTAACACTTTTAACTTCAATAATGGCGCGTGTTATTTCAACATCAAAGGGGCGTTCCTCACTGTCACGTACGATGGTGAGGGTGATGGTGCTACCGGGTTTGCCTCTCAGAAGTTTGATGGCTTCATTTAGTGAGAGGTTTTTAGTGGATTTATCATTAATACGTATAATTAAGTCACCGCTACTGATTCCTGCACGTTTGGCGGGTGTATCATCAATTGGAGAGATGACTTTAAGAAAATTATTTTCTGTACTGATTTCAATGCCGAGCCCACCAAATTCACCCGAGGTGCCTGCTTGTAGCGCTTTGTATTCGTCTTTATCAAGGTAGGTTGAGTGTGGGTCAAGGTTTGCTAACATGCCACGAATGGCATCTTCCAGTAGTTTGCTGTCTTTTACTGGTTCAACATAATCGCTTTTGATTCTGTGCAACACCTGACTGAAAGTCTGGAGTTCATTGAGAGGTAGTTTTGCTGTGCTAATGGGGGTTTCTGGTGCTGATGTTGGTTGAGCCCAGCTAGACGCTGAATTTAAGCTGAAACTGAGCATCAATAGCAGAAGGTGATATTTGTTGGGCTTCATAATTGATCTGGTTTTTTTTGGCTAGTCGTCAGGGATTCAAGGTGTTCGTGGTCATCAATTTTGCCATCTTTTTCCAGCTGCAGGATTTCAGCGTTGTGCAACTCCTGATTGATATCAGCTTTTGTGTTTTGAATAAAGCGGCGTATCTTATTGACCCATCGGTTTATGTTACGCACCAGTGAAGGGAACTCATCTGGGCCGACGATGAGTAGTGCGATAATACCAATTAATGCGATTTCCCAAAAACCGATATCAAACATGATTCTCTACTTTTTTCTCGCCGCTTTTTCTGCAAGACCTGATGTTCCAAAGCGGTGTTCCAGTTCGTTTAATATATCATCGGATGTCAGGTTCATATGACTTAACATCACCATAGAATGAAACCATAGATCGGCCGTTTCATAAATTACCTGCTGTTTGTCACCATTTTTTGCAGCGATGACAGTTTCAGTGGCTTCTTCACCCACTTTTTTCAAAATGGTGTCTAACCCTTTGGCATGTAAACTGGCGACATAAGATGATTCAGGAGCCGCATTACGACGCTCTTCGAGTATTTGGGTAAGATGGTTGAGAGTATCGGCCATGATAATAAAGTATTGTGAATAACAGTTTGGCAGACTACGGTATTCTGTAAAACAGCGCAAGCTGCTAATGATTTTCTGCCAGTGTTATATACTTTTGATGTAGCTGTTGCACTGTGATTTGTAGTTCAACAAGGCTTTTATCATTGACGATAATGTCATCCGCAGCACAAAGACGAGACGGCCGATCTATTTGTGCTGCAATAATGGTTTCAATTTCTTTCCTTGATAAATGGCCGCGAGCCTGAACCCTTTCACTCTGTATATTGATTGGTACGTCAATGACTAAAACTCGGTCAACTTGATCCGTTTTTCTGGACTCCAGTAATAGTGGAACATCAAGAATGCAGTAGGAGGCTTTTAATAATGAAATTTGATGCAGCATGGATTCCCATATCAGTGGATGCAAAATAGATTCCAACACCTTTTTTTTTGAGGTGCTCTGGAATATGATTTTCCGCATCTTATTGCGATCAAGTTCTCCAGCTTGATTCAACAAATCCTTCCCGAAGGCATTAATAATCTGTTTTAGTGCGGGCTGCTCAGGTTTGACGAGTGCGCTTGCAATCTGATCAGCATCAATAACAGGGGTACCCATTTTTTTGAACATCGCTGATACGGTACTTTTTCCGCTACCGATTCCACCCGTTAAACCCACGACTAACATTGCTTAAGCAAGCCCGACCCAGCGCATGTAAATATTAGTAATATCACTGCCCCAGATCAGGCAAATCCAACCTGCTGTCGCGAGATAAGGGCCAAACGGAATGGGCTTGCTTTTGTCATGATTTCTAAAAGCAATTAATGAAATTCCAACAATCGCTCCAACTAATGATGATAATAGAATGATCACAGGTAAAGCTTGCCAGCCCATCCACGCCCCTAGTAAAGCTAGCAGCTTGAAATCACCATACCCCATGCCTTCTTTGCCGGTGAGCAGTTTGAAAACCCAGTATATTGACCATAAAATCATGTAGCCCAGAATCGCACCGATAATTGCATCGGCAGGGTGAGTGAATATACCGAATAAAGCCAGCAATAATCCTGCCCATAAAAAAGGAAGGGTTATGTTGTCAGGTAAAAGGTAGTGATCAAAATCAATCATGGTAAGGCAGATCAGTGCCCAGGTAAGCAATAACGCTGCGCCTGTTTGCCAGGTAAAACCAAAATGCCATGCAACAGTGACAGATAACAGTGCCGTGATGCCTTCAATAATGGGGTACCGACAAGAGATATGGGTGTCACATTTTGAGCATTTAGCCCGTAACAACAGGTAGCTGATAATAGGGATATTTTCCCATGCTTTGATTATGTGACCACACGAAGGGCAAGTGGATCGAGGGACGGCAAGGTTGAAGGGCTCGGCATTTTTTTTTGGCGTATCAGTTTGAATGTCTTCATTTTCAATCAGGGCATCACACTGCGCGTGCCACTCTCGTTCCAGCATAACGGGCAAACGATAGATGACCACATTGAGAAAGCTGCCCACCACTAAGCCGAGTAACCCCGCGACAGTAATGAAAAGTAACGGGGATTCTTGTAAATAAATGATTAAATGCATTGTTCTCTAAGTATTACACTACTTCGCCCATTTTGAAAATAGGCAGGTACATGGCAACCACAAGGCCACCGATGATGACGCCGAGGAAGGCCATAATGATCGGCTCCAGTAAGCTGCTTAATCCATCAACGGCATCATCAACCTCTTCCTCATAAAAACTGGCCACTTTGCTTAACATGGAGTCAAGTGCTCCTGACTCTTCACCAATGGCGACCATCTGCACGACCATGTTGGGGAATATGCCGCTTTGGCGCATGGATTGATTCAGTGTTGTTCCTGTGGAGACTTCATCTCGCATGCGCAGTATTGAGTTTGTGTAGATAATATTTCCTGCGGTACCTGCAACGGTACCCATTGCTTCAACCAGTGGCACGCCTGCTGCAAACATGGTTGAGAGTGTACGTGCGTAGCGCGCTATGATTGCCTTGGTAATAATGTTGCCGATGATTGGAGCCTTAAGTATCATCTGATCCATAGTTCGTGCCACATTGTGAGAGCGCTTTTTAGCTTGAACCAATGCAATAATGACAAGTGCAATGGAGCCAAATATGGCCCACCACCACTCCTGTAGTCCACGGGATAATTCTACGACAAATTTTGTCATAGCGGGAAGTTCTCCTCCAAAATTAGTGAACATGGCTTCAAACTGTGGAACAACAAAAAGCAGTAATATTGCTGTGACAACAAACGCAACAATCATAATAGCAATGGGGTAAAACATCGCTTTTTTGATTTTCCCTTTAATGGCTTCTACTTTTTCTTTGTAGAGTGCAATTTTATTCAGTAAAGTTTCTAGTATACCGGCTTGTTCGCCCGCATGAACAAGGTTGCAATACAAGTTATCAAAATACTTAGGGTGCTTTCGCAGAGCATCGGCGAGTGAATTTCCACCTTCAACATCGGCTTTTACTGCCATGATCAGATCTTGCATGCTCGGATTTTCGTGGCCACGGCCAATAATTTCAAATGATTGAATTAAAGGCACACCCGAACTCATCATGGTGGCCATTTGCCGACTAAAAATAGAGATGTCTTTAGGGGTTATTTTTTTCTTTGATGCGCCGAACAGGGGCTTGGCCTTTTTCTTGACCTTGAGCGGCATAATTCCCTGGCGTCGTAATGTGGCTTTAACCAGTGCGATACTGGTGCTCTCCATCTCACCTTTTATGCGGGCTTTTTTCTTGTCAAGCCCTTCCCAGATAAAAGTACTTTTTTTGATTCCTTTCTTTTCCATGATTAACTCGTGCTCATTCTGTAAACCCTGAGCCACTTTTATCGGCTTGCAGCGCTCTAATTTTAAATTAGACAGATTCAAACAATCTGCTTATAGCGTGTAATGTCTGTGAAATGCTCTATTCTACCGCCCTTGTAAAGCCCAGAGTGAATGGGCTTGCTGTTGTATTCAAGCCAGCGTGCTTCGCTGTTGTGATCAGGTTTGAGTAAACATTCCAAGTGTTTGATATGGTTTCTGCGTGTAATTGAGTTTTTGATCTCTAAAAGGCAGTCAGTGTGTTCGAAGGAGTCCTTTATTTTCTCTGTATAAAATTGCTCTGCAGGTAGACCGATAGTTTGGCTTAGGTGTATATCAAAATATTCTTCAAGTGTCTGGTTGAACCAGGTGACCTTATATTTGCTATCCAGAATGATGATTGCAATAGATGAAATATTTAATGCATCATTAATAAGTGAGCGATAACGTTCTTCGCTTTGCATAAGAATTTCACGCTCCCACTCCAGCTCCTTGACTTTTTTGGTCAGCTTTCTGGAGAGTCGTTCGGCGTAAAGGTTTTCAATCCGTTGTTCATCGCTTTCAGTGGGTGGTGAATTCAGTCGCTCTGTATCTGCAAGCTCAAGTGTCTCCTTGATAATACCAAGCAAGATCCACATCTCTATTGGTTTTACGATGAGGCGTGTCGCACCAAGCGCCAATGCCAAACGTTCATCAAGGCTTTCGACAAATGTTGCCGAATAAAAAATGAAGGGGGTATGCTGTAGTTTTGGGTTGCCTTTAATATGACGGCAGAGCTCAAACCCATCCATTTGTGGCATCAAAATATCAGAAATAATTAATGAGGGAGGTGATTTTTCGGCTAAGGCTAATGCGTCCTGGCCATTACTTGAGCTCTCCACGGTATAGCCTTGTGCTGTGAGTGCGGTTTCCAGGAGTAGTCTTGAGTTTTCATCATCTTCGGCAATTAAAATTTTCATGTTCTATTTCCGTATACATCCTTGGGTTGGTGCGACCAGACTTAATCAGAGCCTCCCTAATGAGGCCACGGCTTTTTGTGGGTTAATTTTTTTGGAATTTTTAGGGAGAAAGTACTCCCGTTTTTAAATTCACTTTCTACAGCAACACTACCTTCCAATATTTCTACCGTAATTTTTTTACATAAATATAATCCTAAACCTGTGCCAGGTGTTTTGATGCGTAGGTGTGTATCAATACGTTCGAAGGGCTGGAACAGGCGAGTGAGCGCTTCGTCATCTATGCCAATGCCGCTGTCTTTCACGATAATTTCAACGTGACCATCCAGGTCATTTGCTTTGATTTCAATTTTTCCATATTCAGTGTATTTAATCGCATTGCTAAGGTAGTTGAGTAAGCATTGCAGCAGACGCTTTTTATCGGTATACATTTGAATGCCTGATGGGATGATTGAGTCGAGAGCTAATCCCTTTTTTTCACGGTGTGGCTGAGTGGTTTGAAGCGCTTCGTTGATGAGTTCATCCAATATAAATGATTCGGGGTAAACATCGGTATGGCCCGCTTCTATTTTTGAAATATCAATGATGTCAGTAATAAGCGACAACAGGTGTTTGGCAGAGCTATAAACTCGAGTCAGCTGATCTCTTTGTTGTTTGCTGATGTCACCTGACATGCCATCAAGAATAATGCCAGTAAAACCAACAATGGAATTAAGTGGTGTGCGCAACTCGTGAGACATGGAGGCTATGAACATGGATTTTAATTGATCGAGCTCAGTCAGGCGTTCGTTCGCTTTCTCAAGTTCACTGGTGCGCATAATCACAATATGATCCAGATTATCGTAAGCTTTTTTGAGTGCCGCTTCAGCTTGTTTGTGTTTACTGATATCGCTGAGAGATACAATCCTTATTTTTTCTTTGGTTTCAGTTTCAATGGTTCGTGCTCGTACAGCGACTGGAATCGGTTTTCCATCACTTTTAATCACAGTTGTTTCATAGGTTCCCGGTTCGCCCGTTGCCATTAATTCGGTGATATTTTGACGGCGATCTGGGCTAACGAATTCCAGCAAGTTATGGTTAAGTAATTCCTCTGCTTTATAGCCAAAAATTTCAGTTGTGGCTGGATTGATGTCCAGAATTTTTCCCTTGTCGTGTAAAAACAGCCCTTCAAATGAGGCATCAAAAAAATTATTTAAGCGCTCTTCACTGCTTTTCAGGGCTTCTTCAGCTTCTCTGCGACGTTCAAGCTCACCGTGTAGTTCTAACGTTTTTTTGTGAACCATTTTTCTCAAGCTAAAGTTCCATAATAGAACAATAGCCATGCATACAATTGCTATGGCCGTAATAAGAGCAATTATGAGCCAAAATGAGCGCTTTTCAACGAAGGCTTGCTTATCAAGTGATATCCATTTTGTAATAATTTTTTCTTTTTTCGTGTCACTAATGCTATCCAGAGTTTTTTGTAAAATAGAGTTCAGTATCGGCCAGTCTTTGCGTGAAGCAATTGCAAGACTCCAGCTAAACGTTGATTGGCCAGCAATTTGCAGGTTGCTTAATCCAATCTTTTGAATGTAATAGGATGCAGGCGCGGTATTGACAACGATGGCATCGGCTAAACCAAACGAGACCATTTTTAGCCCAGCTTTGATGTTTGGTGTAGTGATAAGTTTAATATCAGGGTGATTCGTTTTAAGGTATTCGTGAGAAGCGTAGCCATCAATACTGACGACATAAAGGTTTGTAAGGTCATCCAGTGTGAGGTGGTTGCTTTCGCCCTGGCGATTTATTATTGCTGCGGGAAAGCTTAAATAGGGTGAGGTAAACAGCATGTACTGCTCACGCTTTTCAGTTCGAGCTGCCTCTCCCCATAGATCAATCTCTTTCTGCTTTGTTTTTACAAGCACATGCGCCCAGCTTTCAAGTTGTTCAACTTTGAATTGTAATCCTGTTTTTTTCTCAATAATCTTGAAAAAATCAGCCGTAATACCTTGGTGTTGGCCTTGTTTATCAAAAAATTCAATGGGAGGAAAGTTGGGCGCAGGAGCGATACGCAGGATTGGGTGCTCTAAAATCCAAGCGCGTTCTTCTGCTGTTAGAAATGTTGCGTTTTCCGCATTGTCGTCAGATCTTCCTGAGGATGCATATAAAGTAATAGAGAGCAGGAACAAAAAAAGCGGCGGCCATTGAAGTGCCCTAGCTGGCTTCATAGATATTTTCCCTCTGTTTACTCTTGGAACCTATGAGTAAAAAATTAATACCTGATCATCATCTTACAGCCTTTATTGTTAAGAGCAAATCAATTAAATTTAGATCTAAACCCTTTGTAACAGCCAAGACTTTTTTCTTTTTTTCTTTTCTATATAAAATAGAGCGTTTAAAATACTTGACGTTATACCTGATGTATAGGTAGGATGTCAGTCAGGGGTTGTTTTAATTTTTGCTAAACAACTAATAAATAATAAAAAACGCCGTAGTTTGGGAGGGTTTGATAATGAAGAAAATACGTATATTTACAGTTGCAGCGGCTGTGGCTCCAATGTTGAGTGGAGTTGTTTACGCAGAAGCGCCTGCGCCAGTGCCATTTGATGGCTGGTATGTTGAAGATGGACAAATTGTTGACATATTAGGCGGTGTGGATTTGATTCGTGATGATGGTTTTCTGCAATCGCAGTTTTCTGTTGATGGTCAATCTTATATCCGTCAAGTTATTGTTGACGCTAATGATCCTCGAGAATTTGGTTCGCCGATTAATGGTACGCCGGGCTCGCTTGGCTTCTCTGATGAGTCTATTATTAAAGTTGACTATTCTCAGAATATCTCATCGCCACAGCAAACTGATGGTGTGATGTTGAAATCACAAATTCGTGATTACTTTACTTCAGCAGATGGCGGTGGCCCTGTGATAGGTCGACCTTATGGTACAGGTAGTGCCACTGATGCGGCGTATCGGTTTGATTTGATTGCAGTCATCAATACAGGCTGGGCAACAGCAGATAATGGTGTTGAAGTTGATATAGGCAATACTTACTATATCGGTAGTGGTTCTACAGGTGCGGGTAACGATCTGACAATCACAGGCCAATCATTTAATTTTGGTTTCTGGCTGAATACTGAATTCGATATTAACAATGAGCAAACGGGTGGCGCACTCTTGATGACTCAAGGGGTTGCTTTGGATAAAAATGGTCTGGAGACAGGCATTGGTGATAGTACATCGTTTGTATTTGAAGAGCTTGCGGGTGCAAGCACTACGGATGCGGGTGGTGCGACAGGTGTTACTGGGCTATTTTCCGATATTCTGGGCTATACACCACAAGTTACCTGGGAAGGTGGTGATCGTGTTCAGGCCTTTGGTATCGGGCAAAGCATGCAGCTTGGTTTAGGTGGCGCGGGTGATTTTGGTCATGTGCAAGTCACTAACTATGGTACGGACGGTGTTGTAAAAGAGGTTGGTTTTGCAAGTACTGGTGGTGGCCAACGCCAAGCAGATATTCGTAAACAGGGTGGCCTGGATTCATGGGCAACAAACGTAGATTTTGTTGCGGCTTTTCCACGTCCGATTGAGCTATTTTCGAATGATGATGATGGCATTGTAGAGCGTGGTGAGAATGATCTGAATGGATGGACTCCAAACATTCCGCCTGTTGGTACTGCCGGTTTGTCTGGTTTGTTACAGCCTCATCCACATGGTTACTCTGAAGATCGTCCTGAACCTGGTGATATTAATGACCCAGCTGTAGGTGGGAACGGCATTACTGGTATTCCAGGGTTTTCAGCACCAGGTGCAGCCGATCCTGATCAGGAAGCTGTTGTAGAGGCTGACAATACCACGGGTGGTACACAAGATGTCTCAGCAGGGGATACCATTGTTGATACAGGAGTAGGTGCAGATGGAACGGGTGCTACATCAACGGTACCCGCAGATGAGTCTATGGCTCCTCCAGCAGGCCCTGCATCTGGACCAGTGGTTCCATAATGGAAAAAGTCATATAGAAATAAGTATATGATGTTGTACTAAAAAGAGGAAGGGATCAATCCCTTCCTCTTTTTTTTGGAAGATTTTTGATAAGTACAGATGTTTGTACGTAAATAAATGATATCTATTAAGGTCTGTAGAGCTGAATTCAGGAGAGGTTGCTAAACTTTCTTTTCAATTAAAGCATATGCCGAATGGTTGTGAATGGATTCAAAATTCTCTGATTCAACGGTATAAGACAAAATGCGTGAATCTTGATTTAGGTGTGCGGCGACATCACGTACCATATCTTCAACAAATTTTGGATTGTCATAAGCTTTTTCGGTGACATATTTTTCATCAGGTCGCTTGAGTAGAGCAAAAATTTCACAGGACGCTTCCTTTTCAATTAAATCAATCAGGTCTTCAATCCATACAAAGCTTTTTGTGCGTACCTTTACTGTGACGTGTGAGCGCTGGTTATGCGCGCCATACTCTGATATTTTTTTCGAGCAAGGGCATAAACTGGTGACAGGAACGACCACTTTAATATCAACAAAACTTTCACCATCAGTGATTTCGCCGTAAAGAGTCACATCATAATCCAGCATACTTTTTACTTGGCTAATAGGCGCGACTTTACTAATAAAATATGGAAAATTCATCTCAATATGGCCTGAGCCTGCTTCAAGGCGTACCGCCATCTCTTGCAGCATATCATTGAATGATGCGATAGATATCTCATGCTCTTGCGTATTTAATATCTCCACAAAGCGGGACATGTGCGTGCCCTTGAAGTTGTGGGGGAGGTCAACATACATATTGAAGTTTGCAATCGTATGCTGCTCTCCATCACTACGATCTTTGATTCGAATAGGGTGTCGAATATCTTTAATGCCTACTTTATTGATAGCAATTTGACGGCTGTCTGGGCTATTTTGTACGTCAGCAATGGAAGGTCTGGGTCTGTTTGTTGTAGGCATTTTTAACTCTCTGTGTAGTGCACACTGGCACGTTCTGTTTCCCATAAAGTGATTGCTTTAACTTGTATCACTTCATCATTAATTTCTTCTGACAGTGATTTATATAAAAATGCTGCAATATTTTCTGCTGTAGGATTAATCCTGTTGAATGGTTCAATTTCATTTAGATAGTGATGGTCAAGCTGATCTGTAATCGTTTTAGTGGCTGATTTTACAGCTTTAAAATCAATAACCATGCCTAGCTTATCAAGCTGGTGCGAGATAATTTCAACCTCGACTTTCCAGTTGTGGCCATGCAGACGGCGACACTCCCCTGGGTAATCGCGTAAGCTATGGGCGGAGGCAAATTCGGTAATGATTTTTAATGTATAACAAGCGGTCATGGGAATAAATATAGCAGGTTAAAGTATTGTTAAGTAACGGAAGTTTTAAAAAATTCAGGGTGAGATGTTACGGCATTAATAATTCCGTTAGCATCCAACCCATACTCAGTGAGTAGTTGTTCACGGTTGCCTTGACCGGTAACCTTGTCTGGCAGGCCGAGATTGATCATTGAGCATTGAATATTTCTAAAAGCTAAAAATTCATTGACGGCACTGCCTGCGCCGCCTGGAAGGCTATTTTCTTCAATAGTGATGAGTAGCTCATGATTATTGGTCATCTGCTCAATCATCTTTTCATCAAGGGGTTTGATAAAGCGCATGTCGACGACTGATGCATCTAATTTCTCCCCAGCTTTTAATGCGGCTTGTAACATACTGCCAAATGCAAGGATGGCAACTTTTTTACCCTCTTTGACTAATCGGGACTGGCCAATTGTCAGGGTGATCTGCTCTTTATTGATGGTAGCACCCGAGCCACCACCGCGTGGGTAACGAACTGTGCTGGGGCCGTCATGTAAAAAACCTGTGTCGAGCATTCGCCGACACTCATTTTCGTCGCTGGGTGCCATAATCAACATATTAGGAATGCAGCGTAAAAAGCTAATATCAAATGCACCTGCGTGTGTGGGGCCATCTGCACCAACAATACCCGCACGGTCAATAGCGAACATAACGGGTAAGTTTTGCAGGGCGACATCATGAATCAATTGATCATAAGCGCGTTGCAAGAAGGTGGAGTAGATTGCAACAACAGGTTTCATTCCTTCGCATGCTAAACCGGCTGCGAGGGTGACGCTGTGTTGTTCTGCAATTCCCACGTCCAGATAGCGTTTGGGGAAGCGCTCAGAAAATTCGACCATACCAGAGCCTTCGCGCATGGCAGGCGTTATACCGATCAGGCGCTCATCTTTTTCTGCCGTATCACACAACCACTCACCAAATACTTCGGTATAGGTGGGGCCATTTGTAGGGGATCGAACCTTTTCGCCTGTATCAGGGTTAAATTTAGGAACACCATGATAAGACGTTGGGTTATTTTCTGCCGGAGTAAAGCCTTTCCCTTTTTGGGTGACTATGTGTAAAAAACGTGGGCCTTTGAGATTTTTCAGATTTTCGAATATTTTAATGAGTTTGGGCAAATCATGGCCATCAATAGGGCCAATATAGTTAAAGCCCAACTCCTCAAACAGTGTGCCAGGGACGACCATGCCTTTTACATGCTCCTCTGTACGGCGAGCCAGTTCCCAGACGGTGGGCATACGTTCCAGAAGTGTTTTACTGCCTTCACGGATGGTCGAATAAAATTTTCCAGAAATGACACGAGCAAAGTATTTAGAAAGGCCGCCTACATTTTTTGAGATAGACATATCATTATCATTCAGGACGACGAGCAGGTTGGCATCAAGGTCACCGGCATGATTCAAGGCTTCAAATGCCATGCCTGCCGTCATTGAGCCGTCGCCAATAATGGCAATGGCATGGTGATCATCGTCTCGCTGTTCACTGGCAATCGCCATGCCTAACGCTGCGCTGATTGAGGTGCTGGAGTGGCCAACACCAAAGCTGTCAAACTCACTTTCACTGCGCTTGTTGAACCCTGAAAGCCCCCCTTTTTGGCGAAGTGTTGCCATCTGTTCACGGCGGCCCGTAAGAATTTTATGGGGATAGCTTTGGTGACCAACATCCCAGACTAATTTATCACTCGGTGTGTTGAATACGTAATGCAGTGCGATGGTCAGTTCAACGGTGCCCAGTCCCGCAGAGAGGTGACCACCTGTTTTAGCCACGGACTGAATCATAAAGTGGCGAATTTCGGTTGCTAGGCTGAGAAGTTCAGTGATATCTAATTGCCGCAGTTCTTCGGGCATGTTCGTTTTTTCAAGCAGCGGGTAGTGGTGTTGATTTTCCATGAGTTCAGCCAATACTTTTAGTTGTTTCGTTGGATGATGTATTGCGAAATCCAGCGCAATGGGTCAGCTTTATTGTCTAATGCATCTAGGCTATGAAGTGCATTCTGATGTAGATCTTCAGCCATTTGCTTGGCTTCTTTTAAGCCGATTAACGCAGGGTAGGTGGACTTATCATGCTTGAGGTCGGCACCTTGAGGTTTGCCAAGTGTTTGAGTGTCACCTTCAACATCAAGAATGTCATCTTTGACTTGAAAGGCTAAGCCAATGCACTTGGCGTAGTGATCAAGATTTTTCAGAGTGTGAGGCTCATGTGTCACTGAGCTCATAGCGCCGAGCTGTATACTGGCGCGGATAAGTGCGCCTGTTTTAAGTATGTGCATATTTTCCAGTTCAACAAGTGAAATGGTTTTCCCTTCTGAAAGCAAGTCAATCGCTTGCCCACCGACCATGCCGCGGGAGCCGCTTGCCACGGCAAGCTTTTGAATCATATGGAGTCGGATTTGTGGGTCTTTGAGCATGCTTTCATCTTGGGCTAAAATCTGGAAAGCAAGAGATTGCAGGGCATCACCGGCAAGGATTGCTGTGGCTTCATCAAAGGCTTTGTGGCATGTTGCCTGGCCGCGTCGTAGATCATCATCATCCATCGCGGGTAGATCGTCATGGATTAATGAGTAGGCGTGAATAAGCTCAATCGCACAGGCTGGGCCATCAAGTGTTTCAGGTTTTAATCCGAGCGCTTCACCCGTGAGATAGACCAATATGGGTCGAATGCGTTTGCCGCCATTCAAAACGGAATACCGCATGGCTTCATGGAGGTGGCCAGGTAGTGTTTTTTCGCTTGGCAGCCATTGGTCAAGCACATGCTCTACGCGTGCTTGATATTTGTGCATGATATTTAGCAAATCATCCATTTTATTCTGCGAGATCCGTAAAAGGCTTTAAAGTGTTTTGCCGGTCTTTGCCAATAAGAATTTCCACTTTTTGTGTCGCCTCTTTCAGTGACTTCTGGCAAAGTCGAGTCAGTTCAATGCCACGCTCGAAATGTTTAAGTGAATCTTCAAGGCTGGTATCACCGTTTTCCATGGTTTCAACCAGCGTTTCAAGCTCTTCAAGCGACTTTTCAAAGTTAGGCTCGTTTTTTTTTCTGGCCAATGTGCTGCGTTCCTGAAAACTGAGAAAGTGGAAGCAACGTATTCTATCAAATTTTTTCTTTTATTGGGCAGTCGCAAGCCATATTGCACGTTTAGGAGCTGGCAGGCCTTCAATTGTCAGGTTTGGGTTGCTTGGGTTTAAGAAGTCTGTAAGTGATTCAAACTGCATCCACTCTGTGCTGCGTTGCTCTTTCACCCCAGTTTGTGTGATATCAATTAATTCAATATTTTTGAAGCCAGAGCGCTTTAACCACGATTCTAATGTGAGTGTTGAAGGTAAAAACCAGACATTACGCATTTTTGCGTAACGCTTTTCTGGAACAATTGTTTCACCGAGGCTGCCATCAATGACTAATGTTTCTAATACGAGCTGGCCGTTTGGGCGCAATAAGCTTCGTAATTCAAACAGATGGTCGAAGGGGGAGCGGCGATGGTAGAGTACGCCCATAGAAAATACGGTATCAAACGCACGGCTGTTCGAAGGTAATGCTTCAATACCTAAAGGTAACAGGTGTACGGTTGGGTTGTTGATGTAATGCTGCATGATATTAAATTGAGAAGCAAACAGAAGCATGGGATCAATCCCTATGGTTTGTTTCGCTCCCGCACCCACCATTCGCCAGCAATGGTAACCACTGCCACAGCCGATATCGATGACTCGGCGGTCAGTTAATGGCTCGATATGTTCTTTGAGTCGATTCCACTTCCAGTCTGAGCGCCACTCTGTATCAATTTGTAGGCCAAACAGATTAAATGGGCCTTTTCTCCAGGGGTGAAATTGACGTAAAATTTTCTCTAACTGGTTTCGAGTGTCAATATCACAATCGCTTGATTCACCAATTCGTATGCTGCTTGCATTCAGGTCGATACTGGAAGGTGTGATCGTGGGCAGCTGACTTAATAAGGTTTGCCACTTTTCCAGATCGCCATGATTTGAGGGTGCAAAGGCGGCATCAACCAGTTTTGGCAGTGTTTTCAACCAAGGCTCTAGAGCTGTTTCCTGTAGTAAGTGATAGAGTGTTTCGTAATTTGTACTAATCATTTGTGATGCATGGAGCGCACCCTGCTGCCTAGCTTACGAGTTGAACCCGCGTTATACGACAAATGTTCACTTAACCACATTTTCATCAATGATTGATATGGAATATCTCGTTTATTTGCTTCTACTTTGATTTGTGCCAGCATAGACTCTGGCAACCTTAAAGAGATTGCCTTGGTCGTTGGTTTCAGGCTGGGGAAGGCTGCAAGCTTTGCTTGGTTCCAATCAAGATAGTCACTTGATTCGTTCTTTTCCCAAAATAGCCTCACTCCGACCCTAGTTGATTATTACTCGTTACTGCTACTGGTGCTTGGTACATATAGTCAAAACGACTAGTCCAATTCCCCCCAGTTGGTGTAAGTTGTGTTTGATAAAAATAATTCGCGCCTGCAGGAGTATTGTTGGGTATAGCAAATACGAACTGGGCAGTACCTGTGCCTACTGGTAAATTTTTTATCTCAGTAGCATAAGTTGTCCAAGGCGATTCATTGAGTTTTAAAACCGCTTGCAGATCACGATTGGCTGATACTTCATAATCGACTGAAACGGTTATGATCTCCCCCTGGCTAACCGATGTTGGACCTGAAATAAAGTTGATTTTATCGTCAAAATTGCTAGCACTTATTACTGTTACCGGTGCTTGATTTTTACTATCTAATCGGTCACGCCAACTGCTACCTGTAGGGGTAATGCTGGTTTGATACTGGTAATTAACTCCTTCCGGTGCATCGCTGTCTACAGTAAATGTAATATCGACTGCGTCAACGCCAACCGTGACGCTTTTTGTTGCTGAGCCATACGTAGTCCAAGGTGGTTCGTTAAGTTGTAAAACGGTATTGATATCTCGGTCATCTAGCGCGCCATAATCCACAGTAATGGTTATCACTTCACCTTGACTAACTTGCAAAGGCCCGTTAACTGAATGGATTTTGTCATTAGAGCCTCCAAGCACTACTTCTACGGGAGATTTTTCCATATCATCAAGACTATCAAGCCAATCACCTCCAGTTGGCGTTATATATGTCTGATAACTATAATTAGTGCCTATTGGTACTGTAGTGGGTATGCTCAATGCAAGTTGTGCATTACCAACGCCAGCACTGACACTTTTTGTTACTGAGGTGTATTCGGTAAAAGGGGCTTCATTAAGCTTAAGTACAGCGGTAATATCACGAGTTGTTGACGCTTCATAAGCTACTGAAACGGTTGCCACCTCTCCTTGTGCAACCAGCGAAGATCCATTTGTTAGAGTAACGTTGTCTTCAGTAGGATTATGTTCATAAACCCGCACATAATCAACATATAGATTAGCTGGTAGATTTGCATCATCTATAATCTCATTGCCGCTCCATTTCCAACCACCAAGGTTCATTGTAAGGCGTATGTAAGACTCAACACTGCCCACGTTTGGGTCTTCAAAAGTCCATAAAAGCTGGTCATCAATATAAAAATCAATGCGTCCCGGCTGCCAATTCACTGCATAAACATGATAACCATCATCAGTGGGTACTATATCTATTTCACCAGAAACTCTATATTGATGATCTGCGCCATAACCACCCCAATGGACAGTGTATGCTGTTACATGATCGCCCCAAACACCTAATGACTCCATGATATCTATTTCCATACCACCGTCGCGTGTACTTGACGTAGACTCCCATGGGTCTTTCACTTCTAATCTTGTATCACTGCCGTAGTTATTGTCTGCATGGATGCCTGCCCTTACATAAGCATCATCAGTGGTAAATATATTGGAACCATCTATCTCAAGGCGTGGTCTATCAGCTTCTGCGGCAGACTCTTTACTGCCAAATGTTATAAGGTTTGAGCGCATCGACAAATCGACCAGTGCAAAACCGGCATTTTCACTTGCGGAGATTTGACTGTTTATATAATCGGTAACATCAATTACCAAATCTTCCCCTTCGGTAATTTCATTTATTTTGTCTGCTTCAGTGGTTGCGTAAAATAGTGCCAACCAGCCAGGATAAAAGTCTGGTTTGTTATTCCAGGTAATACTGTTTTCATCCCAGTTGTTTGATAGTAATTTGTGAATTGATACATCTGAATATACGTCGCTGTTAGTAAACGCTGTTACTCTTATTTTTAGCTTTGCAGAGGTAATCGGAGTAGCGAAAGTGCTTAAATCAAATTTAATATAACTTTCACGATTTTGATTTGGGTTACCGTACTTACCTCTATCAGGCATTGTCCAAAAGGCAGGCCAAACGCCTGTGATTGCATCGTATTTTATTCTTGCTTCAAAATAGCCGTATTTTTGTCTGAATTTTTGGAAGGTGGTAATTTCACTTCCAACATACTCGTGATTTTCGCCAGCATATAGTAAAGGTCTTTTCTCTGCTTTTATCTCAACATTGCCATTACGTACCGTTATATTATCAGGGGAGTTTCCGCCAACAGCATTAAAATTAGTGCCTCCTGTAACCCATTTATCTGGATCAAGCGAGTCACCATCAAAATTCTCTTCAAAAGTGAGTTCCCAGTTACCGGGTATCAGAGGTTGTGCATACAAACTATTGATACTAAACATAGCTATCATAATCAGCGCAATATTAAAAAAATATACTATTTTTTTCATTATTAGTTTCTCTTTGTCTTATTTATCCGCCGTGGCGAATGATTTTTATATATATTACTACGCTGGTTGTTTACCTACAACACTGCTCTTGTCCTGACTTTTTGAGAAGTTACTTAACTTGCTGGCATTGAGCCCTGACCCCGATTATTTCCATATTGGACAAGGCTCAGGAGGTTCGAGCCGTTGTTTTTGTGCTATAGTATTTTTGGTTTTCTCGAAGTATTGAAGAAAAAATAAAAGGCAGGAGAGAGCGATGAAAAAAATACAAAATCTCAACGCTGTACAGGCTTTGGGGTATCTCCAATATTTCTTGATCATTTTAATACTATTAACAATGTCTGCCTGCGGAGGAGATAGTGACAGTAACGGGGGTGACATCATACCCTCCAGCGTATCATTCTCGGCAGCGACTTACTAGCGTGGCAGAAAATGTACCCAGTATGACCATTACGGTGAATCGTACGGGTGATATGTCTGAGGCAATCAGTGTTGATTACACTGCTACTAATGGTACTGCAATGGATGGTGAAGATTTTACGGCGGCATCGGGAACACTGAACTGGGCAGCAAATGACAGCGAGGCAAAAACATTTTCCGTGCAAGTCATGACAGACAGCGCAGTGGAAAGTGATGAGACAGTGCAACTTGCACTGACGAATCCATCTACAAACACTGGCTTGGAAGGTAATACAACAGCGGTATTGACAATTACAGATGTTGTGGATAATACCTGTAGCATAATTACAGAGTGGAATATCACGGCTGATACAACATTAGATCAACCTTGTTATCAAGCGCCGAATGGAATAATTATCGACAACTCAGCCAAGCTCACTATTGAGCCTGGAGTACGCTTGGAATTTGCCGCAGGAACTCAGCTTGAGGTGAAGGAAAATGCGTATTTGGATGCTGTAGGTACAAATACGCAGCCGATTATTTTTAGTGGGCAAGAAGCGACACCAGGTTATTGGCAAGGTATTTATATCGTTGACAGTTATAGTTTGGCTGAGCCTTTAGCTGAGAATAGTGTCCGTCTGGAGTATGTTGCCGTTGAATATGGTGTTAATAATATTGAAGTGGAGGAGATTATGTCCGGAACTTTGGCACTAACAATTAAAAATAGCACTTTACGCAACGCAAGCGATCTAGGACTTAAGCTACAGTTTGGTCTTGACAGTGGCGTAGTACAATTTGACTTTGAAAATAATACCTTGACAGGCAATGGTCGCCCTGTTTCTTTATATGCTTCTAAAGTTAGGTTTTTGGATACAGAAAGTGATTACACTGGCAATGCAGATGATACTATTCATGTTTCTTATGATGAATTTCTCACAGGATTATGGAAGAACTTGGGTGTTTCTTATTTCTTGACGGACGAGAATAGGTCATTTGAGATTCGTGGTGAAATGATCGTGGAAGCAGGTGTTACTATTATTTTCAACTCTGGATCTGGACTTAAACTTGTGACCGGTGTTAATCATTTTAGTCGGTTAACAGCGATCGGCACTGCCACTGATCCGATAACATTTACTGGACTTGAGCAAACGCCAAGTTATTGGCAAGGTATTCATGTGGTTGGTACTGGCACCTATGTATTCTATAATGGCCATGATCATTACCCCAAATTTGATGTCTACTTGGAGTTGGATTATGTCACGGTTGAATATGGAGGAGGGTGGAGTTACCACGATCAAAACGTGTCGGGAAATATTTCAGTCATACAGTGTGCATCTTTCGCTGTGACCAATAGCACGATGCAATACAGCAATGCTTGGGGTCTGTATGGCGAACCTTTGGGGCCACCCAATGAATTAAATGATTGTGTAGCAGATACAGGTGATAATTTTGAATTTATTTTGACTGATAACATCTATCTCGAAAATGAATTAGGTGATATTGGTTGGGCTGAAGTCCCAGATGTGTAACGAGCTATAACGCCGATTGATATGGGGTATCTCGTTTATTTGCTTCTACTTTGATTTGTGCCAGCATAGATTCTGGCAACCTTAAAGAAATTTTGCCTTGGTCATTGGTTTCAGGCTGGGGAAGATTGCAATCTTTGATTGGTTCCAATCAAGATAGTCACTGGATTCGTTTTTTTCCAAAAAAACTCTTTCTTCTGATTCTGATGTAAATTCAGGAATATTTTTCATAACTTTTTCTTTCATTTTTGTGCATAGGTCGAGCCGAGATTACTCTGATTAGATTCACTCGAATTGTAAATACTTCCTGTAGCGAGTGATAGAGTGTTTCGTAATTTGTACTAATCATTTGTGATGATGCTTTGTTGTTTGGGAATAATATCTGGCTGCCAGTGCTGGATGGCCCACAGCCAAAATTCATGCAAAGTCGCATCTTGTAGTGTTTCAGGGGGAGATTGGTTTAAGAATTGAAGCACTTTTATCAGAGTGGGCAGTGGGTTGTCTACGGAAAGTGCGGGCGCGCGAGTCTGCTTGCTTAACTTTTTACCTTGTTGATTAATGGCAATGGGTAAGTGTAGGTAGTTAGGTGTTGGATAGTTCAGTTGTTGTTGCAGGTGAATTTGGCGGGGTGTGGAGTAGAGCAGGTCTGAGCCACGTACGACTTCGCTGATTTTTTGTGCGGCATCATCAATGGTGACCGCCAGTTGGTAGGCCCAATAACCATCTGAACGGTATATTACATAATCTCCCGCCTCAGTTTCGAGGTGCTGACTGATTCGTCCTTGCACTGCATCATCAAATACAGTGGCTCGGTTGTGACAGCGAATACGAATGGCGCACTGCTTGTCGGTTTTTTTTTCGGCGTGGCGACAGGTGCCTGGATAGATGAGCCCTTCTCTACCTTGCAGGGCGATTTTTTGAATCATTTTGCGTGAACATGTGCAGCGGTAAGCTTGCTGATTTTCTAGTAATGAATCCAATGCCGCTTGGTAATAATCTCCACGTTGGCTTTGATAGAGTACGGAGCCATCCCATTGAAAACCATATTTTTCGAGGGTAAACAAAATAGAGCTAGCTGAACCAGGGACTTCACGCGGTGGGTCAATGTCTTCAATGCGTATGTGCCATAGACCCTTGTTGCATCTGGCCTGAAGATAACTGCCGACGGCAGCAATTAGTGAACCGAAGTGTAGAGGGCCGGTGGGGGATGGGGCAAAACGGCCTATGTATGGGCGAATGATGTTTGGCAAGGTAGTTTGTATTGTTCGCATAGCCGGATAATATTTTCCAACATAGGCTGAAAAGCACAGATAAAAACTTCAATTTGATTGAGCTGCTCAGTGGGCAGTGCTTCAATCCACTGCCTTGCAAGATCGACAATATCTCCATCAAAACACCCAGGCAAGTTTTGTGGGCTCGTTAGGCGACAAGGTATATTCCAATCTTCCAGCAGGGGCATCGCAGCGGTGATGCCATCAGGAATGCCAGGGATCATAAATTGAGAGGGTATCGCTCTGAAAGGAAACGTTGTTTCTGAATTCATGATGACAAAAGGCCTGCAATTTTTATTGAGGCGAAGTTCTGAGGCTAAAAATATAATAGGTGCAAGACCTTGGTCATCACTGATGAGCAGAGGGCGAGGGCGGCTTTCATGATATTCAAAAGCTTCTCTAATAGGCGATATCAAATTAAGTGTATCACCTGGTTTTTTTTCGATCAGGTACGAGTTTTGAGTGTCGGTCACACGATAAAGCAGATCAACATAGCCTGACTTTTTATTGGCAAGCATGACCGGTATGACCGACGATATTTTATCTTTAATAAATACAAAATGGCCAGGCAGTACATGCAGAGCTGTTTTTGGTGCATGAACAGTCAAAATAAACCAGTAGCTAGATGCTTTTGTGCTGGCTTGGTTTTTGAGGATTTTGACGTTTTCGATAAATTCGGTCATGGAATTTTTGAGGTTTTATTATTCAAGTTCAAAAACAACTCTTCCATTCAGCAGAGTGTGAAATACTCGGCCTTTCAGATCCCAGCCAAGAAAGGGGGAGTTTAAACCCTGACTTTGCACAGCGTTTTCAGACAATATCCATTCGTGTTCAGGGTCAAAAATGCAGATGTCTGCAGTCTGACCAATACTGAGCGTACCTGCATCAATGCCAAGAATACTGGCGGGTTTCTGAGTCAAGCTGGCGATCACTTCTGAAAGTGACAATAAATGCAGCTCGTCCACCAATTTAAGTGACAACGGTAACAAGGTTTCCAACGCAGAAATACCATGAGCAGAGGCGCTGAAAGGAGCCAGCTTTGCATCCGCATTATGCGGTTGATGGTCAGAGCAAATGGCACTGATTATTCCTTGTTTTAAACCCATTCGCAGACTGCTTTGGTCGCGCTCCGTGCGCAGTGGTGGGCGAACGTGGCACATGCTGTTGAACTTGCCGGTATCCACTTCACTCAAGTGTAAATGATGTGCAGTGACATCGGCGCTGACGTTAACGCCATCATGTTGGGCTCGGCCAATCATGCGTACCGCGCGTCCGGTTGATAAACCACAAAAGTGGGCGCGTACGCCTGTTTGCTCAATGAGTGCAAGGTCGCGGGCAACGGCGACTGTTTCCGCTGCTTCAGGTATTCCTGGCAGACCATAGCGGGTACTCATGGCACCTTCATGGACGCAGCCGTCGTTGCGTAACCAAGCATCTTCGGCATGAAGAAATACCGTTAAATCATAAGTGGCGGCATATTCCATTGCACGACGCATGACGAGCGTATTGGTGATGGGGCTGAGCGCATTGCTGACACCAATGCAGCCTGCTTCTTTGAGAGCAACCATTTCGCTAATCTGCTCACCGATAAGCGACTGGGTCAGTGCGCCTAATGGTAAAACTCGCGCGAAACCTGCTTGGTTGGCTTGATAGCGAATGAGGTTGGCAACGGCTGGCGTGTCGATAATGGGTAGGGTGTCGGGTGGGCAGCATAATGTCGTAATCCCTGCACTGGCTGCCGCGCGCGTTTCGCTGGCAATAGTGGCGATATGCTCAAGCCCTGGCTCTCGCATTGCGGCACGTAGATCAATCAGTCCTGGGCAAACAATCTTGTTGCTGGCATCCAGAGTACGATCTGCGCTAAAGCCTTGTGGTGGATTACCCAGTGCAATAATTTTTCCATCGCTAATATGAATGTCATGCGGGGCATCAATATTGTTGGCAGGGTCAATCAAGCGTCCATTAATAATAGAGAGTCGGCTCATCAATTTTCTCCCTGCTGCATGGCCATCGACATCACCGCCATGCGGACTGAAATTCCATGAGTGACCTGCTCAAGAATCACTGAACGCACACCGTCGGCAACGGCTGAATCCATTTCAACGCCACGATTGATGGGGCCAGGATGCATTACGATGGCATCCGATTTGGCGACATCCAGTTTTTCTTCCGTCAAGCCAAATAGGTGGAAATACTCATGTTCGCTGGGAAGAAGCGCGCCTTGCATTCGTTCACTCTGAAGGCGCAGCATTATCACAACGTCAACGCCTCGCAAACCCTCTTTCAGGTCGTGGTAAATATGAACACCGAGGGTTGTCGCATGTGCAGGGATGAGAGTTTTAGGGGCAATAATGCGCACTTCATTGGTTCCTAGTGTGGTCAGCGCCTGAATTTGCGAACGTGCGACACGAGAGTGTAAAATATCACCCACAATAGCCACTTTCAATGCACCAAATTCACCTTTGTGCCGCCTGATAGTGAACATGTCGAGCAGTGCTTGTGTGGGGTGAGCATGTTGGCCATCACCCGCATTGATGACGCTTATGTTTGGCGATACATGCTGAGCAATAAAGTGAGCCGCGCCACTCAGGGCATGACGTACTACAAACATATCACTGTGCATGGCTTCCAGGTTATGCAATGTATCCAGCAGCGACTCACCTTTGCTGGCGGCTGAGGTGGTAATGTTAAGATTAATCACATCAGCAGAGAGTCGTTTGGCGGCTAATTCAAACGTTGTTCGGGTGCGAGTACTGTTTTCAAAAAATAGATTAACAATCGTTTTACCCCTCAGTAAAGGGACTTTTTTAATACTTTGTTCGGGAACACTGGAAAAAGATTCTGCAGTATCAAGAATGTCACAAAGAACTTTTTTCTTGAGACCTTCTATGGATAAAAAATGGCGTAATCGACCTTTATTATCGACTTGAATATTGGTCGGAGAGCTCGCAAAAAGCGGGATGTCATCCCTGGTATTCATAGTGAATCAGCTCCTTATATATCCATAATGCGTAAACTTAAAGGATCAGGGCCTTGCAGTTTTATTTGTTGATGAGATTCTAACTCAAAATGGCTGCCAACAACATCGGCCTGAATCGGTAATTCACGTCCATCTCGCATTGCAAGCACAACTAAAGTGATGGTGGCAGGGCGGCCATAATCAAAAATTTCATTCAGTGCAGCGCGAATGGTGCGACCTGTATAGAGCACATCATCCACCAGAATAATATGGCGATCATCCACTTTAAAGGGGAGGTGGGATGGGCTGACTTGTGGTTGCATTCCTTTTCGTGAAAAATCATCACGATAAAAAGAGATGTTCAGTTCACCTAATGGGGTTTCGAGCTCAAGTTGTTGGTGAATGCGCATCGCAACCCATGTGCCACCTGTATGAATTCCTATCATTGCAGGGTTGCATAGCTCTCCTGCGTCAATGCGTACTTTAAGTTCACGGCTTATGTTGGAGATTAAAACTGTTGTTTCTGCCTGAGTATGAGTCATTTATATAGTGTCTTGTTATTTATTATAATCTTGCAGCCAGGTTTCTAAGATAAGTTGAGCCGCTATAGGGTCGAGTTCACCTGCTTGAACTTTGCCACGTTTTCCACCGGCATATAAAATGCTTTCTGCCTCTCGAGAGGTGAGGCGTTCATCAGCGGCATAAACGGGCAGTTGGTAACGGCCTTCCAGTTGCCTCTGAAAACGCTGGGCCGATGCTGTCATGGGTTGCTCTGAACCATCCATATTGAGAGGAATGCCGACCACAGCGGCATCGGGTTTCCATGTATTAAAAATTTCCGTAATCATCGACCAGTCGGGTCTCAAATTGACAACTCGTACAACTTGCAATGGTCTCGCTGTTCCGGTGAGTTCTTGACCCACTGCCACTCCAATTTTTTGAGTGCCAAAGTCAAACCCTAATAGTGTACGGCAACCCAATTTTTGTGAATGATTCGGTTTTGGGTTAGGCATGGCCGACCTGGTGAGTGAGCTGTTCCAGTTTGAAGCCAATTGATGTAGCGGCATCTGACCAGCGCTTTTGATTGGGAGTATCAAAAATAATTGCAGGGTTGGCGTTGCAGGTTAACCAGGAATTTTCAGCAATCTCTTGCTCAAGCTGCCCTGGCTCCCATGCCGCATAACCGAGAGCAATCAGTGCATCATCGGGTCCTTCGCCTTTGGCTAAAGCGATCAGGATATCGCGAGATGTTGTGATAGCGATATCATCGGCAACTTTACTTTCAGCATCCCAATCGCTTGAAGGGCGATGTAAAACGAAGCCACGCTCAACTTGAACGGGGCCACCATGATAGATAGGCATTTGCTTGATGCCATCATTGACAGCGGCGATGTCCATTTGTGTCAAAATATCGCCCAGAGCCATATCGAGAGGATGATTGATAATAATGCCCATGGTGCCATGACTGTTGTGTTCACAGATGTAGATGACGCTGTGATAAAAGTTGGGATCAAGCAACGTGGGCATTGCAATAAGGAACTGGTTGGTCAGGTTATTTGTATCATTCATACTTGACAGTATCGTGTACCACGATGAGCGGTGCAAGCTAAAGAAGCTCCTTGGCATTGCATGGTGTTGATAAAAGACTTATTCTGCGCTTGTTTAAGTATAAATAATTTATAGAGGGATGTCGGATGAAAAAGTTGAGTGTTTTGGCTGGAGTGTCTTTGCTGGGCTTTTGCTCTGTTGTGGGTGCAGGCACTATTGATCTGGCATTAAGCAATGACAGTGCAACTCTGGACTACAGTACCTTGCTGCAAAAAACCCAGCCAGGTAACGCGGAGTTTAATATTGGGTTTTTGTATACCGAAGATGATGACGTAGTTGGCAATCTGGGAATTCAGGTGATTGATGAGGTGGGAGCGAATGCGCCTGGCTTGTTTCTTGGGGTTGGGCTCAAGCTTTTCGCAACATTCCCCGACAACGTTGATATTGCTGCTTTAGCGCCAGGTGTTACGGTACGTTACTCACCTCCAACGCTGGATCGCTTTGGGGTGACAGGGCAGCTAAATTATGCCCCTGATATTGTATCATTTATGGATGCTGATCGGTTTCTTGCATATAAAGTGACTGTTGAATATGGTGTGTTGCCACAAGCATCGGTCTATGTAGGGTACCGCAGAATGACAACAAAAATTAATGGAAACAATGCCACAATTGATTCGACTGGGCACTTTGGTCTTAAATTTTCTTTTTAATAAATCTGGGTCTGTTTTTTGAACGTTTCTGGTTCAGTTGTTCAGTCATACGCTTCTGGTATGGTGGCTTCACACAGGCCAAGTGAATCGCGCGCGCCTATACCTTTGAACACACCGCCTGTGCAATATGAGCAGGTGGTAGAGGGTGAGGTACTTAGTAAGCAGGCATCGTCAGACCCTTTATACAGTTCAGCTTCTATGGCTTCAGGCGACAAGGTGAGTCGCTATCTGCAGTATGCCCAAAATAACATACAGGAAATATCGGTTGGCTATTACGTCGATTATTTTGCCTGAATGCTACCTGATTACGCCCGAGCCGACTGATCCATACAATTTATATCTTCAGACTCTAGCGGGTTGCCTGAAAAAGGGGGTTCGCTTGGTGCAATTTCGAGCAAAAACAGTCATGCCAGATGAGTATGCTGTGCTCGCTGAAAAAGTAGCGCTGCTTTGTGATCAGTATGATGCTGTATTGTTATTTAATTCAACTTATCTACCAGAGTTGGCTGGAATGCATTTAACGAGCACTCAGCTCATGTCTTTATCAACACGACCTGAAATGCATGGGCAGCGGTTGGCGGCTTCTTGCCATAATTCTGAGCAGATCGAAAAAGCCAATCAGATGGGTATTGATTTTATTGTGCTATCACCGATCAAAGATACAAACTCTCATCCGAATGGTGAGGTTTTAGGCTGGCTTGAAGCGGAGCGGCTCTGTCGTATCGCAAATATGCCCGTATATGCTTTGGGAGGAATGAGCCTCAATGATCTTGACGACGCTCATCACTACGGAATGCGAGGTATTGCAGCGATAAGTTCACTGTGGAATGCCACTACTATCCGGTTAAAAAATTAAAAATAATCCAATATACCAAGGTGTCTACGGATACAGGGTGATTCAACGTTTCCAGTGAGTGCTCATTTGGCGATAAACGTGATTACAATCGCCAACAACAGAAACAGGGTGATTGCAACAGTCCAGTGTTGCAGGGAATACTCGCTATCGGCCAACATCTTTTGCCATACACGGAATTGCCAGAGCTGCCCCACTTTAGCCAGCCATGCAGCACGCAATTGAGGCAAGGTGTTAAACCCCATCTGCTTGCCCCAACACAGGAGTGCACCAGGCCAGCGTTCAAACCACTGAGTCGAGTTGTCTTCCTGTTTTTCTGGAGCAACAGAAAATGGCTTTCTCGCCTCCAGCCAGCCGATGCCAGCGGTCAGTGCAGCCAATCCAAGTCCCAGAAAAACAATGAAATAGTGCGCCAGATATCCGTAACGATCCCACATCACAGGATCGGCCAGCCCCACTCCTAGGGCGGTGAGATATAACCCCGTGGCAACAATGGAAGCATAGGCGGGTAACATCTTTATCTGAGCCTGCTTTACCCCCGCCAGAATGGCGTAGAGCACTGCCGCTATGCCCAGCCCCTGGATGATCAACCCCAGCCCAGGCAAGGCAATCTCGCCAAGCGGCAGCCAGCGTACAAGCCCAAGCAGCCCGATAGCCACGGGAACAGTGCCCAGCAGCAGAGCCACTCCCGGCTGGGCAGCACGAAAGGCCAACGGCAACCAGACATGCAACGGCCAGATGGCAGCCTTGGCCGCAAAAGCGGTGAGCACCATCAACAGATACAAGCCCGAGGAGGGCGACTCGGCCATTGTCTGGCGCACTGCGGCGAAGCCCAGATCTCCGTCGCTCGTTGCAGCGGCGATCAACAATGCTTCAAATAGTGCCAGATCCGCCAAAATCAGGAATGCCAGGTAGACTCGTGTGGCTCGCTTTGACCCTTTGCCGCCTGCTGTTACTAGCAGGCCAAAAAATCCGTACCCCATCAGTGTTGAAAGTGCGAAAAAACTGACCAGATCAGTCGCCAGAATCGCTCCCAGATTACCCGCTAGGGTGAGCAAAAAAAAGGTCGCGCGATAACCGTCCTCAGGTCTCTTTTTGGATCGATGTAAAAGAGTCGCGGCAACCGCCCAAAGTAGCAGTGACATCACCAGTAACATTCGGGACGCATTGTCTATAGCAAGTCCAGTGCCAAGCAACAGCCAGGGCAGATCAATGGAAATATCCACCGGGATAACCACAAGAATAAGCACCGGTAAAAGGGCGATATGGCAAGGCCAGGTGAGGCGCGAGCGTAGTGCTGGAAATGCCAGTAACAGTGGTAAGCACGGTACCGCTAGCAACAGAAACAGGCTCAGCGTACTGTTCATGGCGCATATTCCAGAGTTGTGATAAAACGCGCCCATTGCAGCGGGCTGAACGGCGCTGATGCCAGCAAGCCCAGGGTCAGGGTGAGAAAAGCGGTCACCAGTGGTGGCGCCAATAGCGCCCACGCCGTCTCATGCCGCCCGAAGCAACGCTCGGCAGGCCATGAGCCAACTGGCTCCTTGAACCAGGCAGCGTACAGAATAGGCAGGAAATAGGCCGCGTTAAGCAGGCTGCTGCCAGCGAGGATAAAAACCACCCATCCCTGTCCGACATCCAGTGCCCCTAACCCCAGATACCATTTACTGATAAAACCGGCCAGTGGTGGCGCGCCAATCATGCCAAAGGCGGCGATAGTAAAGGCGGCCATGGTCCAGGGCATGCGCTTCCCGACACCATTCATTTCGCTGACTTTGTGAATTCCCAGCGTCTCGGCCAGATTGCCGGCGCAGAAAAACAGGGTGATTTTCATCACGCCCTGATGCACCAGATGCACCAAGCCACCGACAGCCGCAATAGGACCGACAATAGCGATGCCAAGCACGATATAGGCAACCTGGCTGACGGTGGAGAATGCCAGTCGGCGTTTCAGATCATCCTGAAATAGTGCTCGCATCGAAGCGTAAATAATAGTTACAGCGGCCACTATCGCCAATGGCAACATCACCCCTAGGCTCGCTGCAAACTGGATGCCATAGACATCGTAGACCACGCGCACGATACCGAAGGCACCCGCCTTCACTACCGCAACCGCATGCAACAATGCGCTTACCGGAGCGGGGGCTACCATTGCCTGTGGTAGCCAGCCATGCAGGGGAATCAGAGCGGCCTTCACGCCCAAGCCGGCGATCAAGAGTATGAATATGACGATCAGGGCTGTGTGGTGTGATTCATCCAGAACGGATAAAAAACCGCGTGCGGTGAACTCCAGGGTGCCGGTAAGGGTGTACAGCCATACTGTGCCGATCAGCAACAAAGCGCCGCCTGCAACGGTGTAGATCAGATAGGTACGTCCGGCTTTGCGCGCCTCGTCGGTGCCACGATGCACAATCAGCGGGTAGGTGGCGAGGGTTAGCAGTTCGTAAAACAGCAAAAAGGTAATCAGGTTGCCAGCCAATGCCACCCCAACCGTGGCGGTCACGCAGAGGCTGAAAAATCCGAAAAAGCGGCTGCGGTTCGGCGAATCCTCAAGGTAGCCGATGGCATAGACGGTTGTTACCAGCCACAGAACTGCTGAAAGCACTACAAACAACATTGATAGAGGATCTGCACGTAGCACCAGATCCAGTCCCGGCAGCAGGGGCAATCGAGCCTCGTAATGGTGGCCGTGAAAAACACCCCAGATCATCACCCCGACCAGCACCAGTTTGAGTACGGCACCGGCCAAATTTAAGCGGGTACGGGCTGCAACGCGCTCCTCGGGCAGAAAAAAAATAACCAATCCCGGCAACAGTGAGCTGGCAAGAACGAGCAGTGGCAGCCCGGTATCCCAGTTCATAGCGCCTCCCCAGCAAAAGGTAAACCGATCTCCATTAATGCCAGCGGCCAGGGGGCAAATAGACCCAGCGCAATGGCGAGCAATGCCATGGCCAGAGCGGTCCATTCCATACTAATGGGCACTGTCCTGGTGTTGTGGGGTGCCCCGGACTGGGTAAAGGCGTAGCCAATAACCTTGAAGACCCAAGCGGCGGTGAGCATTCCGCCCAGAATCAGGATGACTCCCCACCACCACTGCCCCGAACGAATAGCCGCCTCCAACAGCAGCCATTTGGCGATAAATCCGCCACTGGGTGGCAGACCCATAATGCTGACACCCGCCAGGGCAAAGGCAGTCATCGTTAGGGGCAGTTGCTGCACGACACGATCAAGGTCGGCAATACGATCATGTCCGCCAAAATAGAGGATGTTGCCAGCCGCCATGAACATGGCCGTCTTGGCTGCGGCGTGGGATAGCAGCAGATAGAGCGCCCCCCTCCAGCCAGTGATGCTCGCCAACGGAAAGGCCAGAAACAGATAGCCTATTTGTGCCACGGTGGAGTAGGCGATCAGCAATTTAAGTCGCGTCTGGCGCAGCGCCTGAAATCCGCCCCAGAGCACAGCCGCCGCGCCGAGCAAACCCAGTAACTGAGCCAGCGCGGCGTTGGCCAGAGGGAAGACCTCCAGCCACAGACGCAGCAAAATATAAAACGACGCTTTCACCACCAGCGCGGACAGCAGCGCGCTTACGGGTGTCGGGGCACTAGCATGGGCCGATGGTAGCCAAAAGTGCAGCGGAAACAGCGCCGTTTTAAGCAGCAATCCGGCACTTATCAGCCCCATCGCTACCCACGCGGCGGGGGAAGGCTCTACCCGCGTGGCCAATATCGCAATGTCAACGCTACCAAAGCTATGATAGAGCAGCGCAACACCCAGCAGATAGCACAGCGACCCCAGCAGGCTGACCAGCAGGTAACGCATAGCACCGTTCAGTGCATGCGCACCCCCAGCTAATGCCACCAGCGCCACTGCTGCTAACCCCATCAGCTCTAGGGTGACGTAGAGATTGAATATGTCGGCGGAGAGAAACAGGGCGTTCAGCGCTGCCCACAGTAACAACCACAGCGGCCAAAAATGTTGCCCTTTGTCTCGATCAAAATAGCAGCAGGAATAGACGCTGATGCTCAGCCCCACCACTGCCGTTACCATCAGCATCAGCAAACTCAGGCCATCAGCGTAAAGGTCGATACCTAGCGGCGCGCCCCAACCGCCAACTTCATAGCGTTGCGTACCCTGTTTCACCACCTGCCAGCCCAGCCCTGCGACGCAGGTGACAATACCCAATGCACTAACCAGGCCCAGCGGTACGTTACGCCGTGGCCACAAAAAACAGGCCACAGCACCGGCCAGTGGCAACAAAATGACCAACACACCCCAGTGGATATCCAGTATTGACACAGGCACCAGTAGTTATTCCAACGGCTCTTCGGGAAGCTCAGCCCGACCTGTTTCAGCCTGCATTCTCAGCAGCAGTGCCAGCGCCAGAGCTGTGGCCGAAATGGCCACCACGATGCCGGTAATCACCATGGCGTGCGGAACAGGATCCGGTGCGCCCCCATCACTACGAGCCGCGAGTGCCACCAATACCAGAAACACCCCACTGCCCATCACATTAAGGGCGAGGATCTTGCGCAGCAGGTGCGGGTGAATAATCAAAGCGTAGAGACCCAGAGTAAACAGTCCGGTTCCGACCAGTGCATAGAGGAAAGCGGCGTTCATCTGCGCTCCTCTGTCTCCGGTCGACCACCCAGAAACAGGGCGGCCAAGGTAATACCAATAGACACGGTGGCTGCGGCCTCGATCAGCAGTATCAGTGTGGCGGCAAATGAGGGTGGGTATTCCAGTAGCTGCCCCCCTTGGAGTATTGCCACGACCCCCACCACCACAAACACTCCCAGCCCCATGACCAGCACAATACGTAGTGATAGTCCCGTAAATTGAGCTTCAATACGCCAACCCGCTAGCAACAACAACACCCCGGCTGCCCCCAGCACCGAACCGGCCTGAAAGGCACCGCCCGGCGCGTGGGAACCAACCCACAGCAGGTAGCCAGCTACTAGAATCAGTAACGGAACCAGCAGGCGCGATAGCATATCCAGCACTGGGCCGGGGGATGGCTCGTGGCGTTCCTGAATGCTCCCGAGTGACCAGATTCCCAGCAGTGCCAGCAGCAGCACAGCCAACTCTAGCAAGGTGTCGTAAGCACGGAAGTTAAGCAGCACCGCAGTGACCGGATTGCTTACACCGCTGGTGTCGAGTTTTAACGCGACCTGTTCACTCAAACCAGGACTCAACGCTGGCAGGCTCAGTATCGCGTAGCCAAGCCCTGCGGCCAGAACAGAGAGTAGCCCCACAAGCAGCCACCGAAACAGCTGTGGATGTTTAGCCTCATCAGTCATGCTTTCCGCTCTCCCTGTCACGCTTGTGGCGGGTCTCTGTTTTGTTTTTTGATTCGAGCCTTGCTAGTGCCGCCAGTAACAGAGCACCTGTCAGACCCGCGCCGATAGCCGCCTCAGCCAAGGCGACATCTGGGGCATCAAGCCGCACCCAGGCCAGCGCCATCAACAGCCCGAAGGCGATAAACAGCACAATCGCCCGAAACAGTTCTGGACTTGCCAGCGCCTGCCAGGCCAGCCATAACAAAGCGACCCCCAGCACGGCATCGAATGCCTGCTGCAACAGAGTTACCGCTTCCACGGTTTAATCCCTCTTTGCCGCGCTGTGGTGGCCACTAAATGGGCAATACTGGCGCCCGCGAGCAACACCAGCCCCCAGATCAATAGCAGCTTGCCCGCAGCGGCCAGTGATTCCGCCTGCAGGGCAAGGGCTACAACCACCAGTCCCAGCCCCACGTTGTCAGCCTTGGTCAGCGCATGCAGGCGGGTATAGATGTCGGGGAAACGCAGCAGGCCAACGGTTCCCGCCAAAAAGAATATCGCCCCGGTAATCAACAGTAGTGATGTCAGGGTGTCAGTCACGGTTCTGCTCTCCAGCTGCCCAGATACGTCGCACAAAGGCAACGGCGGTTACTGCCGCCAGCAGTGCGAACACCAGCGCCACATCACGCAACGGTGGCTGATCAAACGCTTGCGCCAGCAGCAGCAGAGAGGCCACCGCAGTGGTGCCAAATAACTGCGCTGCAAGCATACGGTCTGCCGCTGTCGGGCCGCGCAATACGCGCCACAGCCCGGCAATCAACGTCAATAAGAGAAACAGCGCCACGCCCAAATACAACAGCTCCATCGCTCACTTACCCCCGCAGCGGTCTGTTTCCAGCAACTTAATTCCAAACACTCCGGCCACCTGCTGCTCCAATACCTTCAATGACTCGGTAAACGCAACGGTTTGATCGAGCACATGAACGTGCAGATACTTCTCGCTTAGCTCGGCGCTCAACGTCCCTGGCAGCAGGCTTACGGTGTTGGCCATAAAGAGTCGAGGCAGCCCTGGTGGCAATCGCCATGGGTAATCAAACACTCCTGGAGAGATTGGCAGCCGTGGATGTAGGGCTCGTCTGGCCACGTCCGCTCCGCCACACAGGGAGCGCCAGAGAAAAAAAGGTACAAATCGTACAACTCCGAGCAAGGAGCAGGAAAAAGGGGGCAGTAGCGCCATGCTGGCCAATGTCGCCAGCACCACCACTGGCGCGCCAACCAGCCATGAAGCGGCCACGCCATCAGTGAGTATCCACCAAATCAGGGCAAACAGAACAGCACGTAGCCATCCGTTCTGCAAATAGAAAAATATTGACTTTTGCGGAGTCAACTCTAAACTTTGTTTTCGATCAATTGTGCACATAATCAATCCAACATGTTTAACTAAGGAGCGGTCACGAAATAACTTACCTATTGTGCGATCCCTTTAAAACCAGATTAAGCTTCCTTTAACCACTGGGCAACATCTTTGGCAAAATAGGTCAAAATTCCATCGGCACCGGCACGTTTCATTGAAAGCAGTGATTCGAGTACAACGGCCTTTTTATCTAGCCAGCCATTTTGAGCTGCGGCCATTAGCATGCTGTATTCCCCGCTCACTTGATAAACAAACGTAGGCACAGCTAACTGTTGCTTGATTTTATAAACAATATCCAGGTAAGGCATGCCAGGCTTGATCATCACCATATCTGCGCCTTCATTTAAATCAAGCGCAACCTCTCTGAGGGCTTCATTGCTATTGGCAGGGTCCATTTGGTAACTGTATTTGTTGCCACTTCCAAGGTTAGCACTGGAACCCACAGCATCCCGAAAAGGGCCGTAAAAACTGGAGGCATATTTGGCTGCGTAGGCCAGAATTCGTGTATTACGAAAACCTCTCTCTTCCAGCGCATTGCGTATACGGCCAATGCGGCCATCCATCATATCGGAGGGTGCGACAACATCAGCACCCGCTTCGGCATGTGATAGCGCCTGTTTGACTAAAACCTCAATCGTCTCATCGTTTAGTACATAACCTTTTTTATCAATGAGTCCATCTTGGCCATGAGTCGTGAAGGGATCCAGCGCAACATCCGTGATGACTCCTAGCTCAGGAAACTCTTTTTTTAGGGCGCGTACGGCACGTTGCGCTAACCCTTCAGGGTTGAAGGCTTCAGAGGCATCTTCAGTTTTACACTCTTGAGGGGTGACTGGAAACAGAGCCACCGCAGGTACGCCGAGTTGAACAAGTTGCTCCGCTTCTTTTAGTAATTCGTTAATACCGACTCGCTCCACACCCGGCATTGAAGATATGGCTTCGCGCTTTGTTGGTTCGTTCAAGACGAACATGGGATAGATCAGATCATTTGCAGTGAGCACATTTTCACGCATCAAACGACGAGAAAATTCATCAAAGCGCATACGACGCATACGGTTATTTGGGAATTGGCTTTGAAGAATAGTAGGCATGATAATTCCTAGGAAAATTGATTTATTATGCTGCATGTGGAGTTGAAAATATGATCAATATCTCCAATGCCTTGAACGGTGTGGAGTCTGTTTTGTGATTGATAGTAATCCGTTAGCGGCTTGGTTTGCTGATTAAATACATCAAGTCGCTTGCTGATGGTTGACTCATTGTCATCCGCGCGGTGCAACAGGTTGCCGCCACATTTATCACATTTTCCATCGTTTTCTGGCGGTGTGGTGTAAATATTATAGACCTGCCCACAATCTTCGCAGGTACGTCGTCCAGTAATTCGTCTAAGCAAAATATCAAAATCAACACTCAAATAAATAGCGCCTTGCAGAGGTTGGTTCAGCTCTTTTAGTACCTCACCAAGAGATTGAGCCTGGCTAATATTTCTTGGAAAACCATCCAGAATAAAGCCCGAGTGAGTATCAGGCTCTGATAGCCGCTGTTTAATCATGCCGAGAACAATTTCATCCGAGACCAGTTGCCCCGCATCCATCGCAGTTTTAGCTTCTTGGCCAAGAGTTGTTTTTTTAGCAACCGCTTCCCGTAATAAATCACCTGTCGCAATTTGTGGTATTCCAAATTTTTCAACAAGTAGCTTTGCTTGGGTGCCTTTGCCTGACCCCGGTGCCCCTAAAAAAACGATTCTCATAGCGAATACCTCTTTGATTGAATATTGCAAATATTATAATCGAAACTATGCCTGATTTGGCAATAAAACGACATGATTTATATTGTGTTTGATTGCATTTTTGAGATTTAGCGACGAGAACGCTATAATTCGTTGCGTTTCATAATCTTTTCTATTTCCAATCTTTATAAAGTTATACACTCATCGTAAGAACAGGATGGTTTGTTCTCGGTGAAGTGAACAATCAAACAGGAGAAATTAAAACAATGAGTTTAAATGCAGTCAGTGTGGGCAAAGATGTACCTAACGATGTCAATGTCATTATCGAAATTCCTGCTCATAGTGATCCAGTAAAGTATGAAGTAGACAAAGATAGCGGTGCACTATTTGTTGATCGTTTTATGAGCACAGCCATGCACTATCCTTGCAATTATGGTTATGTGCCAAACACTTTATCTGATGATGGTGACCCTGTTGATGTATTGGTCGTGACACCATTTCCTTTAGTAAGTGGTGCGGTCATACGCGTACGCCCAGTCGGAATGCTTCGCATGACGGATGAAGCAGGTTTTGATGCAAAATTGATTGCAGTGCCTGTTGATAAGCTCAGCAAGATTTACTCTAATGTCAAAAAACCTGAAGATCTTTCGCAACTGTTACTCGACCAGATTACTCACTTTTTTGAACATTATAAAGATCTGGAGCCTAATAAATGGGTTAAAGTGGAAAATTGGGTGGGTGTAGATGAAGCTAAAGCTGAAATTATTGAAGGTGTTAAGCGTTACGAAGATTCGCTGAAGTAATTTTCATAATTCAATAATAAAAAAGGGAGTGTGAGCTCCCTTTTGTGTGTGTCATGGGTTATTTTTTATTGCTTCTTGAATACTGCCATAACTGCGTATCCAGGGCTTGAAGCTTGCAAGTGAGACGGGAAGATTGTTGATTGCTTTAGAGGCAAGGTCACGATTTTCATAACTTCCATAGAACATCACGTATAAATTTGTACCATTACGTTCAAAACCTAAGTAGGTGCTTTGATCCATGAGTTGATTGTCTTGGATAAAGTCAAGCATCGCCTCTTTTTTGCTGACTGCAAATATCTGTAAAGTATAGTGCTCTTCGTTTTGTTTGTTAACCCACTCTTTGTTTTTTATCGCAGGTGTTTTTGTCGTCTGTTTTTCTGTTTGAACAGGCACAGCTTTTGTTTGTTGTATTGTGGTAATCGGTGGCTTTGATATGGGCTTAGGGGTATTGACTATTTCCTGAATAATTTCAGGCTCTGCTTCTTTGGGGTGCTGCGGTGTTTCGGTTGCGGTGGGTTCTGGCGTTGTTTGTTGATTGGTGGTGTTAGGTGGTATTTGACTTGTTGCCGAATAAGAGTTGTTTGAATTTTCTGTTATTTTGTTCGTGGCAATAGGTTGCTGTGTCGTCTTGTCAATTGTGGGTAATATAAGTGCTTCTGTGTGTTGAGTGGTTGTTTCATCGGTAAAGTGGTTACTGATGATGCTTTGTAAAATAAAAATGAATGCAATAACGCTGGCAATCAGTATGACTGGAATAAGCCTTTTTGTATTCCACATATTTTTAATTTTTTGGACAAAAGCTAAAGTCGGCTTTTCTTCTTGTGATTCTTCTGTCGTTGTCTCAAATGCAAATAATGCCAGCTCTTCCTGTGAGTTAATGGTTTGGCGGGCTAATGTATTGATGCGTTCAGGCAGCCCTTCTGATTGTTTATAAATTTTTTTAATTATTGCAGGTGTAAATAATGCGTGGTTATGATAATTGGCTGCATGCAGGCGATGCAGAATATACTCTTTCGTTTGATGTTCATCAAAAGGTGGGATTTCAAATGTATGAAGAATGCTCTGTTTTAGCGCTTTAAGGTCTGGATGTTCTAATGTTTCCTGGATCTCGGTATCCCCAGCGATCACGATGTGCAGAGGCTTGCTATGTTGCTGGGTATGACGAACAATCGCTTCTATGCATTGAAGGCACTCTATGTTTAACTTGTGAGCATTATCAATGGCTAGGATTGTGCGTAATTTTGTTTGTTGCAGATCTTTGATTGCATCAAGAATTTGATGTTTTAAAGGCTGTTCAGGTTCTTTTTGAGTCAGATCAAGGCCGAGGACTTCAGCGATTGACGTGAGAAACTGGATCTCATTTTTTATATCAGAAACATCAATTAAATTGACCGAAGCATTCTCTTTGGCTTGAAGTAAAAACTGCTTGAGTAACATTGTTTTTCCAGCCCCTGGCTGGCCGATGATTAATAATATTTCATCCAGTGATGTAAGGTGTAATAAAAGACGTAAGCGCTGAATACGGGTGTGCTCAGGGTAAAAAAATTCAGGAGAATCTGTATCATCAAAAGGCTCTTGCGGGAATTGATCCAGCCCCAAATCAGGAGATAAGTCCGATGCTAATCGGTTACTGTCATTCATATTTAACTCCTGTGAATACGCATGTTAGGTTTAATTTTCTGAGAATACGACACGAAATCCCTTTCTTAGCATCAGATCGCGTTGTTGAGTCAGTACTTTTTGTCCGTGCAACTGATCTTTGCAAAGTTCACGTTTGATGCGTCCCGCCGCGCCTTGATAACCGACCTCTTTAATAAAGACCCAACTGCCGAGTAAATCTTGCTGTACCAATAGGTGACAAAAGCGAAGGGGTTGGTCTTTTGGGGTTATTTGCATGTAGATGCGCATTTACAGTTTTTTCGTATAGAGCCGATAGAACCAAAATATACAGATTTTACCTGATTAATCAAGCGGATTAACTTTTCACTTCTTAACTATTATAAATGGTGAGTAAAAAATGGATTTTTCATCGACATCAGAGCAACTGGATATTTTTAGGCGGTGCGTATCACTCAATACGGAAATTTACAAAATGGTGCCGCTGACGAAAAGGATGCGATTGCTCTCTTCAAATGCAAGCTGTGCAGCTGCACGAGCAGGCAGTCATGGAAATACTTTTAGGGTCTTGACGCAGGATATTCAGCTACTGAGTGATGATGTTTCTCACTGCATACTCAGCACCCGAAAAATTATTGATGAGGTTGTCTCTCTCTCTTCCAAAGTCGTGACGCTGGATAATAATAAAAGAATGTTTCAACGTATTCTTGAAAAACACGAAGCCTCAAGCGATAAAACACCCAGAGAATTTTTTAGCCATTCAGTCGATAAAATGAAAAAAAATGAGGCCTTGGAGGTGGAGTCATTGAAGAGGCAATTTAAACGGTTGCAGGAGCAACTTTCTCCACTGAAGGAACTATCAAAAAAAGGACAATACCTTTCGGTATATTCTGCTGTAGAAGCAGAGGTCTCTGAAGGCGGGGGTGAGAGCTTTCAAGCGGTGGTAAATATGTTGCGTTCACTGGTCAAAATATTGAAAGATCAATCCAGTAAAATCACTTCTGTGCTAGATGAAATTATATTAATCGTTGAATTAAAGACAGCATGAACTACTTCATTTTAGGGATAAATAAATGATAAAAAAGCAACTTTTTAGCAGAAATGGCCATGTTTGGAGTGTCATTGGACGAGATAAAAACAAGCGTGATGAAGTTATTGATACCAATCAATATTTGATTGAAAAAAATGGTAAAGGTTTGTTGCTTGATCCGGGCGGAATTGAAAATTTTTCGACAACGGCTGCAGAGCTCTCTAAACATTTTGATTTGCGCAATCTGGATAGTCTCTTTGCATCACATCAGGATCCCGACGTTATTTCGTCATTAACATTATGGGTTCAGGCGATGCCTCATATTAAAGTGCATATGCCGAGTGTATGGGTCGGGTTTATTACGCATTTTGGGGTGTTGGAGGAAAATATCAATGCAATACCTGATAAAGGTGGCATTGTGATGCTGGAAGATTTGCCATTGCAAGCATTGCCTGCACACTATATGCATTCATCGGGAAATTTGAGTCTCTACGATGCTGAGGCAAAAATTCTGTTTTCGGGAGATATTGGTGCGGCGTTGTTACCCGAAGATAACGATGATCTTTTTGTAAAAGATTTTCAAGAGCATATTGGTTATATGGAGTATTTTCATCGTCGCTGGATGCCATCGAATGAAGCCAAGTCACGGTGGGTCTCTATGGTGAGAAAACTGGATATTGATATGATTGCACCGCAGCATGGTTCTATTTTTCAAGGAGAAGATGTTGCGCGATTCCTGAATTGGCTGGATGCATTGCGTGTCGGTAATGGTTGGGATGAATGGGAAAGTGCTGAGTTAGAAAAAGCGGAAGCTGAAAAAACGAATGAAATGGTGATGGCTTTATAGTCAGCACCTGTTATACCTTGCTCCCATGGTTTGTGCCATGGGAGCTGAGTATTGTTATAACTTAATTCCAAGACGACTCCACAATTCATCCACACGCTTTTTAACGGTTTCATCCATCTCAATAGGCACGCCCCATTCACGGGTGGTTTCACCTGGCCACTTATTGGTCGCATCAAAACCCATTTTGGAGCCTAAACCTGAAACGGGTGAGGCAAAATCCAAGTAATCAATGGGTGTATTTTCAATCGTGGTGGTATCGCGCGATGGATCCATGCGTGTTGTCATGGCCCAGATCACATCCTTCCAGTCACGAACGTTTACATCATCATCCGTTACGATGACAAATTTGGTGTACATGAATTGTCGTAAAAAAGACCAGATTCCTAGCATGACTCGTTTGGCATGGCCAGGATACTGTTTTTTAATGCTGACAATTGCCATACGATAAGAACACCCTTCAGGCGGCAGATAAAAATCAACAATTTCTGGAAACTGTTTTTGCAGAATGGGTACAAACACCTCATTCAATGCAACACCCAGAACAGCAGGTTCATCAGGTGGTCGGCCGGTATAGGTGCTGTGGTAAATAGGATCGCTGCGACTTGTGATGCGTTCTACTGTGAAAACAGGAAAAGTATCCACTTCATTGTAATAACCCGTGTGGTCACCAAAAGGGCCTTCAGGGGCTTCTTCACCCGGCTCAATATAGCCTTCAAGTATAAATTCAGCGCTGGCAGGGACTTGTAGGCCATTGGTTTGAGATTGGACGACTTCAGTTTTTGAACCACGCAACAAACCGGCAAAGGCATACTCTGATAAAGAGTCCGGTACGGGAGTGACAGCGGCCAGAATAGTGGCAGGGTCTGCTCCCAGCGCAACAGATATTGGAAAACGCTCTCCTGGGTGAGATTGTTGCCACTCTCTAAAATCCAGCGCGCCCCCACGATGTGAGAGCCAGCGCATGATTAATTTATTGCGGCCAATCACTTGCTGGCGATAAATGCCTAAGTTCTGGCGCTCTTTATGTGGCCCTTTGGTAATCACTAACCCCCATGTGATTAATGGTCCTGCATCACCTGGCCAGCACGTTTGAATAGGCAGTTTGCCTAAGTCGACATCATCACCTGATTGAGTAATGGCTTGGCATGGTGCGCTTTTAAGCTCTTTGGGAGCCATGTTCAATACTTGTTTAAATATGGGCAGCTTGCTCCAGGCATCTTTCATGCCTTTAGGTGCTTCAGGTTCTTTAAGGTAGGCAAGAGTCTTTCCCACTTCACGTAAGGATTCTACTGAATCTTCACCCATGCCTAACGCAACACGGTGCGGGGTGCCAAATAAATTGGCGAGTACGGGGGTATTAAACCCTTTAGGGTTTTCAAACAGTAATGCGGGGCCCTTTCCACGTAGTGTGCGGTCACATATTTCAGTCATCTCTAAGTAGGGGTCAACCTCTTCAGTAATGCGTAGAAGTTCACCCGATTTTTCGAGTTGCTTAATGAAGTCGCGCAAGTCTTTATATTTCATAGTTCAGGATTTATGCTTATGAGTGGCTTATTTCACTTAACTTTTTACTAACAAAAGCATTCAAGCTCAACCCTGATTGTCTTGCCCTAATAAAAAGATTGCGGTGTAACTCAGGTTTGATACGCATAACAAATTGCCCTGAAAATGGTTTGTTGGGCTCTTTTTTTTCTGCTGCACAATCTTTGATATATTCGTCAACAGTCGCATGAAATGATTGTTCGACCTCAAAAACATCATTGCCATCAAAAACTAAAATATCTCGAGTGTTAATAACCTCACCAATAAATGTTTGGTCTTCATCACTGTATCTTATTACAGATTCATACCCTTTGTATTTCATGGCTCTATACCTCGCTCAATAAACAGTTTTCGAATAGCACGAACCTGATAAGGTTTTAATTCTTTATGAGGATGAGGTGTATGAATATTTAGAGATATATCGCCTAAGACTATACGTACCCTCGAACCATCACCTTGTCTGATCTGGCCATCCACACCCAACATTAGTTTTTCAATGTCAGTCCATTTGATATTTTTTTTAACAGGAGTATCAAACAAGTTTTTTAGTGCTTTTTGTTGTTTGCTATTCATGGATTAATGATACTGTTTAATAGTATCGTTTGGAAGTTATTTTTCGATTATTCTTAAATATAAAGTGTTCGATTGAAGCAGTAATTAATATCAGTAACTAAAAGTTTTGAGTGAGAGGGCGCTATTACATAGAGATCATTATTTATTAAAACAAGGAATGTATTATATGAAAGCGCTCTTCACTCCTGCGATAGCAATTATGAATAAGTTATTGTACGCACAAAAAATACTCCTGATTATTGTAATATTTTCCATGGCAATACTGGAGGAATTGTATCAAGTTTTTTTTGAGGTGAAAGGTTCTCAAGAGCATTTAGCTTCAGGTTTGCTGGTATTTACCACGGTGCTGGGGTTATATTTTTTGATTGGTTTTTATTACAGCATGATGGGCACAATTAATGAGCTAAAAGTAAGTTCACAAAAAATAGCAAAAGGTGATCTCTCTGTACGTGTGACGTGTGATGCAAAAGATGAGTTGGGTGAGGTCGCGCGCTCTTTTAATGACATGGCCGAGAAGTTTACGGGTGTGGTGAATAAAATCATGGCATCAAGCAAGCATTTGTCCGATGCTACAAGAGAGCTGAGTATGACAGCGACACAAACCAGTGATGGTTTGTCTGCACAGCAGCAGCAAACTGAGCAGGTGGCTACAGCAATTACTGAAATGACTGCTTCAGTGTTAGAGGTGGCGCGTAATGCTGAGCAGGCATCAACAGCAGCGCATGAGGCGGATAGTGAGGCCACTAAAGGCAAGGGTGTGGTTTCAAGTACCGTAGAGGCGATTGAAGCGGTCGCATCTGAAGTACAAAAAGCATCTGTTGTTATTGATTCTTTAGAAAAAGACAGTGAAGGCGTGGGTTCGGTGCTGGATGTGATTAAAGGTATTGCCGAACAGACTAATTTATTGGCGTTAAATGCGGCGATTGAGGCTGCTCGGGCAGGAGAACAGGGGCGAGGCTTTGCAGTGGTGGCTGAAGAGGTTCGAACGCTCGCCAGCCGTACTCAGGAATCAACCCAGGAAATTCAGGAGATGATTGAAGGCTTACAATCTAATGCCGCGAGTGCTGTAAAAGTAATGAACAGTGCGCGTGAGCGAACTGAGAGCAGTGTAGAGCAAGCGGTGCAGGCGGGTTCTTCGTTGGATTCTATTACCCAGGCTGTTAATACTATTAACGATATGAATGCTCAAATCGCCAGTGCCGCTGAACAACAAAGCGCTGTCTCAGAAGAGATTAACAGCAGTGTTGTATCTATCAGTGAGTTATCATCCCAAACTTCGGTCGGTGCGGAGCAGACCAGTCGCAGCAGCGAAGAGTTGGCTCGATTGTCTCAAGAATTAGAGGGTATGGTAGGGCAATTTAAAACGGCTTGATACCTAATCCTGTTTTGTTTATTGAGTTTGACTGCTTGCCTGAGCATGGGAACCAGAAAAGGTTGTTCTGGTCATCAGGCGGATAATATAAAAAATTTCTTTTACTTTACCTTGATAGTAGGGTAGAGTTAACTTCGCTGGTAGAGATTACAGCAGCTATAATTTATGTTTATACAATTTCGAAGATAATGCATTTAATATCACATCTTGTTTGCTACGTAAGTAATTCCTGCATCTTTCAGCACCTTATCAATTTGGTGTCTGACACCATTCAATTACAATCAACTAAAATATTTGGAGTTTGCTTATGGCAACCACGACTGGTCGCGTAAAATGGTTTGACGAAAAGAAAGGCTTTGGCTTTATTGAACGTGAAGATGGAGCGGATGTTTTCGTTCATTTCAGAGCGATTACAAGCACAGGTTATAAAACTCTTGCTGAAGGGCAGGAAGTTCAGTTTGAAGTTGAGCAAGGACAGAAAGGTCCACAAGCAGCGAACGTTTCTGTTCTTTAATACTGCTTGAAAGGAATGAGCACTGAATAGCTTATACAAATTACGTTGAAACTTTGCTCCAGTGAAATCAATTTGAACTGGAGCCAAAGGGCAAGTTAAATGTAGAAGTTATTTCGTGCTCGTTTTTGTATATATGGATTTGCCAACGACTGATATCACGTTTTTTAATATTTCATATTTAAATTTCTCATGCAGCAAGCCCTTGGAACAGAGCGCGAGCGGCAATCAACAGCGGTAGATTACTCTTCTGAGTGGTGGCTACCTGACTTACCTTCATCTTGGATCTGTCTCGCTCTAAGATTTATATCTCTTATTTTTTTAGTGTCATTTTTATGTTTGCCTGCCAAATTTGCTTGGGCCGATATCAATATTGAAATTGATGGCATTGATGACTCTACGATAGAGGATCAAGTTCGTGTTTATATTGGTCAGCCGGTCAGTGACAAAAATGAGGATGTTGCTACTTTTGTCAAGATGATCAAAAAAGAGTCATCGAAAGCCTTGCAAGCAGTGGGTTATTACCTAAGCTCAAGTACAACCCATGTCATCAAGCAACAAAACGATACAACGATTCGTATCACTATTCATCTCGGCCAGCCGGTACGAGTGGCTCGTGTCCAATTTATTCTGGATGGTGAAGCAAAAGAAGATCCTGAATTTTTAAAGTTTCTGGCAAGCAACCCCCTTTCCAAAGGCAAGATTCTTAATCATGGTGACTATGAAAAATATAAGTCATTATTCAGTAAATTAGCACGTTCTCGTGGTTATTTTGATGCGGGTTATTTAAAACATCGTATTGAAGTAATACCAAAAAAACTGCAAGCAGATATCTTGTTGCATTTTGATAGTGGGCGGCGTTATCAAATTGGAGAGATCATTTTTGATGAGAGTCCGATCAGCCGTGAACGCTTACAGGAATGGGTTCCATTTCCACTGGATGCCCCTTATGAATCAAAGTATCTAAGCATGTTGACCAACTCTCTTCGTAGTAGCGGCTATTTTAAAAGTGTAAGAGCCGAGCTTCAGCAAGAGGCCATATTTGATGAAAATAAAATTCCATTGCATGTGAAACTGGTGCCCAATAAGAGAAATTCAGTCAGTTTAGGCTTGGGTTTTGCCACAGATACAGGGGCGCGTGGGCAAACTGATTGGTCTCGACCTTACGTGAATTCCCGAGGTGATTCAGTCAGAGCTAGAATTGCAGTTTCGCAGGTGGCTCAATCTTTGAGTGCTGAATATAAAGTTCCCTTTTCTAAACGACCCGAAACACGTTATCTGAAAATTAAGGGTGGAATACAGAAAGAGATTCTGGATGACAGTGAAAGCAGGTTGAATACAATTTCTTTATTGCGCCACTCACGTTCACTGGAAGATTGGCAAAAAGTGCTTTCACTGCGTTGGGAGCAGGAGCGTTTTAAAGTCACGGGGGAGGCGTGGCAAGAATCGAACCTTCTGCTGCCTGGAATGAGTTGGTCTAAAACGGTTCAGCAGTCAGCCCGCCTGGCAGAATGGGGGTATCGTTATAATCTGATATTGCAAGGTGCCAGTCGTCAGTTAGGATCTGATATTGATTTACAAAAAATAACCGCTTCGGGGAAATGGTTGTGGAAGTTGAGCCATCGTCACCGCTTTCTGAGCCGAGCCGAGCTGGGTTTTTTGAGTACCAATGATTTTAACAAAGTTCCCATTACTCACCGTTTTTTTACAGGAGGGGATCAAAGTATTCGTGGCTTTGATTATCAAACGGTTTCATCGAAGAGTCAATTGGTCGGTGGGCGTTATTTGACGGTAGGGAGTTTGGAGTACAACAACTATTTTTCACAAAACTGGGGGTGGGCGGTCTTTGTTGATGCGGGTCGTGCTTTCAACAAAAATAGTGATCCTGTTCGCAGGGGAGTGGGTTTCGGGATGCGCTGGAATTCTCCGATTGGCTTGTTGCGCATTGATGTTGGGTTTGGCATCAGCGAAGAAAAAGTCCCCAAACGTTTGCATATCTCTATCGGACCTCAGCTATGAAACGGTTGTTGATTCGAATCACGGCTTTTTTGTTGCTACTGACTTTGAGCGCTCTGATGACTTTGGTCTGGATTGTTGGCAGCCCTATTGGCAGCAATTGGGTGATTAATCAACTTAATGAGTTCGAGTCTCGGTTGACAATTGATTATCAGGCAGGTTCTTTATGGTCGGGTTTGCAGATAAATTCATTTCACTGGGACGATCAGAGTAACGTTGTAAAACTGGAAAATATTCACAGCCAGTGGCATTTGTCATGTTTGTTGAAAGGTACGCTCTGCATAAAAAACCTGAGTGCAGATAGTGTTGTTGTGCACATCAATCAACCCAAAGATCAAAACAAACAGGTGATTTCATTACCCAATATTGTTGTACCGATTGCGATTGAATTGGATGAACTAAAGATCACGCGTCTGGAAATTCACTCATCAGGAAAGCAGTTTGATATTGACGATATTGCTTTACAAGGTGCGCTCAAGGGTGACCAGTTGGTGGTTAAACATCTCAGTGCAGATTATCAAAAATATACGGCAGAGCTTTCGGGGTCGCTCCAGTTGAGTGGTGACTATCCTATGGATATTAAAACTCAGGTGGTTGCTAGGCAGTTACTTGAAGGTCAGGATGAAACTCTGAGTTTAAGGTTATTTAATAGCGTCAAAGATGTTGAGTTTGAGGGAGATCTCTCTGGTGTTGTGGCGTTAATTTTTAATGGAAATGCAAAGCCACTTGATGAAAATTTACCCTATTTTTCCAATATTCAGTGGCAACAATTAAGTTGGCCATTGATAGGTGAATCCGATTTTAGTGCTCATCAAGGGCATATTAATATTCAAGGTGAAAAGTTTGATTACAAAATAGATCTGAATACAAAAATGACAGGGAAAAATATTCCTGAAAGTACGATTCATGCAAAATTGGATGGAGATTTTCAGAAAGTGGAGGTCATACATCTGGTCGCTAAAACTTTGAGTGGAGCAGTCACTCTTGATGGGTTGTTATCGTGGAAAGAGCAATTGAAATGGAAAGGTTCTGTTCAGTTTTCACAAATTAACCCTGGAGTCTATTGGCAAGATTATCCTGGTGAGTTAAATGGTGAAGCACAAGTTTCTGGGTTGGTGAATGAGGGCAATCTTCAGATGGCCGTCAAAGATATGTTGGTTTATGGTGAGTTTCGAGGTTATCCATTGAAGCTCAATGCAGACGTGGAGCAAACATCAGAGGGGCATATTTTTATCAATGAGGCATTGCTTGATATGGGTGATAACAAACTGTTTGCCAAAGGCTCATTAACCGATCAATGGGATCTTACGGGTCATATTAAAGCACCTCAATTAGATATTTTTTCATCCGATATGGGCGGGCAATTGTTGGGCTCATTTAGCATTCTGGGGAATACTAAAAAGCCTGATGTTCAAGTCAGTTTAAAGGGTGAAAATGTTCGTTATCAGGATAACAGTATTGGAGACTTGGAGCTGCAAGCAAAAATCAAATCGTTGGCTGAAAATGAGAGCCAGATTGAATTGGTTGCTCGTGAAATCAAGGCCGCGAATATAGCGATTAATCAGAGCCATATCCAGCTAAAAGGAACACGGAGCAAACATTTATTGCAGTGGGTTGTTGAATCAGAAGAGCATCAAGTTGATGCGACACTGGAAGGTGCGATATCGCAACAACAAGGGTGGAGTGGAGTGGTGAATTCTGCTCAAATAAAAAGCATGGGAGAGCGTTGGAGCCTTGTTGATTCGGTGGCTCTTTCATGGCGTACTGAGGCCAGCTTGTTTCATGTGGAACCACACTGCTGGCAGCAAAAGCAAGCCGAACTTTGTCTGCTGAATCAATTAACAACCTCAGATGATGAGGAGGCAAGAGTCACATTGAGTGGTTATGAGCTTTCTGAGTTAAAAAAATGGTTACCAGAAAAACTGATGTTAACGGGTGTCATGAACGCATACAGTCATACGGTTTGGAGAGACCAATCGTTAACGACAACGCTATATGCGGAGGTTAATAACGGTGAAATTGAATTTGAAGATGATGAGTCAGGTGAATTTGCTGTATTTAAGTATCAAAAACTCGCTGCAAAAGTGGAAGCAAAACCAGAGCAATTCGAGGTTGATTTTACTTTGCTGTCAAGGGCATTAGGCGATGCTGAAATGAATTTAGTGATTGATCCTAAACAACAGAATAAGCCTGTTGCGGGTCTTGTACAGGTTGACGGATTAAATATTGAGTTTTTGCGTGGCTTTTTCCCCAAACTTAAAACACTGACTGGCATTGTCAACGCGACAGGAAAAATTGAAGGCACATTAAAGAGACCCGCTTATATTGGAAGAGTTGCTTTAGAGAGTTTGACGATTGATTCACCCAGCCTGCCCATTGGAGTCGAAAATGGTGACATTAATTTTGATCTAAGCGGTGATAAAGGTGTATTTCAGGGGGCTTGGCAAACGGGAGGTGGGCCAGTGGCATTAAGTGGTTCTGCTGATTGGAGTCGCGCTGCGTTTCAGGCTGATTTGACGATTACAGGCGAGCAACTGGCAGTTCAGTATCCTCCTGTTATTGATGCGAAGGTTTCTCCCGATGTAACGATTCAAGTGCGCTCTCAAAACATTGATATTAAAGGAAAAATTGAAATACCACAGGGCAGAATCAAGCTAAAAGAGTTGCCTGAAAATGCAATAGCACTTTCAAGTGATGTGGTTATCATTGACGAAAGTAGTGAATTGGAGGCAGCCGGTTCTTCAGCCTGGAGAGTCAATACCAATCTATTATTGACTCTGGGCCGTGATGTGCGGCTTTCAGGTTTTGGATTGCGTGCTTTATTGGCAGGAGAACTAAGAATCATACAGGCCAAAAGTGGTGAGCCAGAAGCCTACGGTGAAATTTTTGTAGTCGAAGGAACGTATAAGGGGTATGGGCAAGATCTGGAAACTGAAGGAGGGCGAATTGTCTTTGTAGGGCCGCTAGATTCCACTGCACTTGAGATTGATGCAGTACGAAAAACTGATGATGTGACCGCAGGGTTACAGATACGAGGCACCGTTGATCAGCCTGATATCAGCTTGTTTTCAGAGCCACAGCAAAGTGAGGAGGATACGCTGGCTTATATTGTATTAGGTCGTCCAACATTAAGAAGTGAGGCGGAAGGGAGTGTATTAGCGAGTGCAGCGCTATCGCTAGGAGTGAAAGGTGGGCGAAGGATTGCAACAAAAATTGCAAAAAAACTGGGTATCAGAGAATTTGAAATTGAAGCATCAGAGCAGAAAGGGCAATCTCAAGTCGTTTTCAGTGGTCGTCTGTTGCCTCATTTAACGATGCGCTATGGAGTCGGTGTGTTTACGCCAGAAAGTACCTGGACGCTCCGTTACGACTTGACTGAAAGATTCTATATTGAGACGATTCAGGGTCTGGAAAGTTCGCTCGATATTTTTTATTCATTTGATTTTCAAAGTGCGCGGGGGGCTCTGTTTAAGTAGAGTGTAGTGGTGGAGAGAGTAGAATTATTTTAGGTATCAATGATTTGCTTGAATCTGGCACAAAATATGCTGAACAATAACCCAAAAATTTTTGTGAAAAAAAGGTGCAATAATCAAGATTAAGCGTATTATATTTAACTCATTATTCTCTCTTGTCTATGGACAGACTCCTATTTTTTATTGAGGTCTGTCGTATGAAATTTGATTTTGATGAGTGGCATAAGCTTGCCAAAACGGATCCCGCCGCTTTTGATAAAAAGCGCAAATCAATCATTGAAGATTTTATTGCCAATGTACCCGAAGCGCGTCAGGAAAAGTTGCGGCGCTTGCAGTGGCGCATTGATATGGAAGCCCAAAGAAAAAGTTCACAACCGTCATATATCCGTATTTATGACATGATGATGGACTCTGTTTTTGGTGATAGTGGCTTAGTCGAGTCAATGCGTGCGTTGACTGATGTCAATCATAATAATTACAGTCACTCAAAACTTAAATCTGCAACAATATTAAACTTTAAGAAACAAGCGTCAAACTCATAAAGCGCTAGAACTTAACATTACGATACTAATGAGTGCGATTGTTTCAGTCACCTCAATCGTCGCACCGGCTGTGTCACCCGTTGTTCCACCGATCTGATTCATCATGAGTTGGCGTAATAAGTAGCCTGCCAAAATGATCCAGATACAGGTTATGAAGCCTTGTACTCCCATTGTAAGCAGTAGAATTACAATGACAGCCATCCAGATGATATGAGCTTGTTTTCGGGGTAAATATTGGCTCATAATGTCACCAATGCCGCCTTGGCGAGCATAAGGTGTCGTCAGGAACAGGAGCAGGGTGCTGGTGCGGCCTAATACTGGAATCATGATCAACATGAACGTTGTCTCATGTGAGAGTAATACACTGAGAGCCACGAACTTGGTGAGTAGAACTAAAAAAATGGCAATAATTGCCGCAGAGCCTGATCGAGAATCTTTCATGATATGCAGGATTCGCTCACGGTTTCCAGCGCCACCGAGCCAACCATCAGCACTGTCAGCAAGGCCATCCAGATGAAGCCCGCCACTGATGAGTACCCATAGAGTTAAAATGACCGCAGCACTGAGCATGCTATTTTGTCCGGTGAGAAGCAGGCTGGTGATCCATAAAATTACACCAATAATAAAGCCAACGAATGGGTAATAGAGCAGAGAGCGCCCGAGAGCTGAATCGTTAATCTCTATTTGTGGTGTTGGCAGGCGCGTTAGAAATTGCAGTGCCAGCCAAAATGGAGTTGTATTCATGGAAGCTTGCTGAAAAATTTTAGGCGTGGAAAAGTTTGTCCACGTTTGCCATCAATCTGTACACGAGCAATGCCGGCATGGGGGATTTCAAGGCGAAACAGATGCTCTAATGGCATTTGCAGAACGTTCAGCAAAATAATACGCATCATACCTGCGTGGCCAATGAGCAGGATATGTTGTCCACGGTGGCGCTCAATGAGTTCATCCCATGCCGTAATAATACGTACCTGAAAGTCAGCCAATGTTTCGCCGTTTGGGGGCGGGTTTTTAAATGGGTTATCCCAATAATTCTGGAGCTTTTTTGGCTCTGTTTCTAGCAGCTCTTTTGCAGTAAAGCCTTCCCAGTCACCAAAACTAATTTCTTTAAAGCGTGGTTCAAAAGTCAGCTTGAGTGCGAGTTGATCAGAAGTTTCTTTGGCAAACAGGGCGCAGCGGCTGAGTGGTGAACTCACAACGGCACTCCATGGCTGATGGTTGGAAATGGATTGTCGCATCTGTTTCCAGCCTAGTTCGCTGAGTGGGTCATCCAGTTGTCCTCGATATTTAGAACCCCCTTCAGGTTCACCGTGACGTAACAGGTCAACGGTGATCGGTTGCTCATCCATTATTTGCTTCAGAGACACTCGCTTCCGAGAACGTAGCCATTTCATTGTGCAGTGCAACGGCAGAGCGCAGTAGTGGTACTACAACGGCTGCGCCGCTACCCTCACCTAAACGCATTCCACAATCAAGTAGCGGCTTGACATTCAATGCTTTCATTACAATGGCATGTCCTGGCTCAGATGAAGCATGAGCAAAAAATAACCAGGGTTTGATGTCTGGGTTAATGCGTATTGCGGCGAGTGCCGCGATGCTACATATAAAACCATCGACCAAAATGGCCATACCTTGCTGAGCGGCTGCAATATAACTGCCCGTGAGTGCGGCGATTTCAAAGCCCCCAAGTCGTTGCAAAACTTGCCAGGGATCATCTCCGGCATCGCTATGTTTTATCAGTGATGTTTTAATGATTTCAGTTTTTTGTTTTATGCCGTCACGATCAAGTCCGGTGCCGGGACCGACTAATTTTTCAACTGACTCTTTTAATAAAGCACACGCAATTGCAGTTGCGCTGGTGGTATTGCCAATGCCCATTTCACCGCCGATAAATAGCTCTATTTTTGATTCAGCGGCGCGCGCTGCTGCTGAAAAACCGATTGTCATTGCTTCAGAGAGTTGTGCTGGAGTCATTGCAGGTGCTTGATGAAAGCTGACCGTGCCTGAGCTGATGCGCTGAGACAGCACTCCATCAAGTGAACCAGGGTCGATAATACAACCGGTATCAATGACTTCCAGAGTTGCGCCCAAGTGGCGCGCCAATACACTAATGGCGGCTCCACCTCGTGAAAAATTACGTATCATCTCAACTGTGACGGCTTGAGGGTAAAGTGAAACACCCTGCGCAGCGATGCCGTGATCGCCAGCAAAAATGACAATGTTGATATGATCTAATAATGGCTTTTGAGTGTTTTGTAGTGAGGCTAAACGAACGGCGATATTTTCAAGTTCACCTAGAGAGCCTTGGGGTTTTGTTAACTGGTTTTGCCGAATAAGTGCTGCATCATACTGGATTTGACTGACAGGCTTGGCAGGTTGCTCTAGCCATTTTGGTTTCACTGATCGACTCCTTTACATCGCATTACATCTTTCCTGCAACTCTAGATTTTTATTTAATAAATACTTTGTGTTTTCTGCAGACTCTGTACGGAGTGCCTGTAAATCTTGACTCAGCTCTTTTTCACTTTCTGCGAGGCTGGCAATTTTTTCTTTACATTGGTTTTTTAATAGAGAGAGGTTTTGCTCAAGCTGTTTGACTCGTTGCTGTTGGTGAAAGATTTTTCCAGCTTTTTCGGTTTGGGCAGATGATAAATTTTGCGCCAGAGTGTCTTTTTCGCTTTTGAGTGAATCATACTGGGCTTGTAAATCATCGTAGCGAACCTGAGTTACACAGCCTGTTAAGATCAGGGTGGCTAAGAAAAGCGTGGCGTATTTCATGAGTATATTGCTTCCTTGAGTTGTTGCTAAATAGAGTTTATCAGAATATTAAGCGATTAATTCATATTTATCAGCTAAATCTTTTGGCTCATCCAGATCCCATTGATGGGGGAGTTCATACCAGCGCCATTGCAGTTGATTTAATCGTTCTCGAGTCGCGCGCAGTACCTTTTCAGTGCCCCATTCGATGTGGTTAAATAACTCTGTATTGAAGCGCCTTAACCCCAAGAGTACATACCCTCCATCAATCGCAGGAATAAGTACAGAATCATAGCTGTTGTCGAGCAGCTTGAATGTGCGTTGTAACATATCCTGAGTGAGTGGGGGGCAATCGGTACCAATGATAATGACGTAATCATTTTTTTGCAGAGCTTGCTGCAGTGCATGAGCCATGCGTTCACCCAAATCACGGCCTGATTGCTGGTGTAGTGTGACGGAGAACTCTTTTTGGCATTGTACAAAAAAGGGGTGCTCGGTATCGGGGGTGCACCATAGCTGAACAGGACACAGGGCATGTTGTGTTGCCATTTTCAAAGTGTTGATGGCGAGTTTACGATGCAGCTTTGCCGCGCCTTCAGCCCCCAAAGCAGGAATCAAACGTGTTTTTGCAATACCGGCAATGGGGGCTTTAGCAAAGATGAGTAACGTTTTTTTCAACGTAGTGTTGCAAGACTACGCTGGTTCAGTGATATCTGGTCAAGAAGAATTTGGCCACTCTCTTCGAGTAGAAAATCAGGCTCTTCGTGACCTTTTTCATCTTTGGCAGGATCCGTTAACTCTTTACGGTACTCTTTGAGTGCAGCGTAATCCTTGAATGTCTCTTCACCTTTAGCTGTGCGGCGTCTGTTTTCAGTCTCCAGTTGCCATTCTTCTGCAGTCTCTCGTTCTAGTTTGCGCTCTTTTTCAAGCAGTGAGATGATGGAATCTTTACGTATTTTTTTAAGGTGATCAATCTGTTCGAGCAGATAAATGTAGTCTGGATTCTCTTTCACGCGCACTAAATGGCGTCTGTTTAACAGCTCGTTTTCAGGGCTATATCTGGAGGTGGGGCGATAACGTGCTGATTTTATTTTATCCCAGGGGAGAGCATCATCTAAAGCGCTTTCGCCCACTTCATCTAAATTGTACATGGTGGGATAGTGAACATCTGGGTGAACACCGCGATGTTGTGTGCTATCACCTGAAATGCGATAAAACTTGGCTTGAGTGATTTTGAGTTTGCCATGATTAAGTGGTATCAGGGTCTGTACCGTGCCTTTTCCAAAAGTCTGACCACCGATGATGAGACCACGACGGTAATCCTGTATTGCACCTGCAAAAATTTCAGAAGCAGAAGCGCTGAGGCGGTTGACCAGTACCGCTAATGGGCCATCATAAACAAGGCGAGGATCAGGGTCACGAATGATGTCAATACGGCCACGGGCATCTTGTATCTGTACAGTAGGCCCATATTTAATGAAAAGGCCTGTAAGTTCATTGGCTTCGCGTAGTGAACCACCCCCGTTATTTCGAAGGTCAATGATAATACCATCAACCTTTTCATTGATGAGTTCTTTTAGCAGACGTTTTACATCATTGGTTGTGCTTTTATAATTTTTATCTCCGCGATGCAAGGCATCAAAATCGATATAGAATGTTGGAATTTCAATGATACCAATTTTATGTATTCCGTCATCACGTTCAATTTGAATGATCTCTTTTTGAACGGACTGGTCTTCAAGCTTTATAGTGTTGCGCACCAGCTCAATGACTTTGGTTTGGTGGTCATCAACAGCATCCGCTGGAATGATTTCAAGGCGAACCGTTGAGTCTTTAGGGCCGCGGATACGATCAACAACATCATCCAGTCGCCAGCCAATGACATCGACGATCTCACCTTTTTTACCCTGGCCAACACCAATGATGCGATCTTCCGCTTTGAGTAGTTTGGATTTGTCAGCGGGGCCAGCTGGAATGATGCGAACAATCTTTGTGTAATCATCTTCACTTTGCAGCAGTGCGCCAATGCCTTCTAATGAAAGGCTCATACTGATATCAAAATTTTCGGATTTTCGGGGTGAAAAGTATGTTGTATGGGGGTCATAGGTCTGAGTGACTGCATTGATGTATGCTTGAAAGACATCTTCACTTTTTATCTGGTCTATCTGATTGAGCTGGTTGTGGTAGCGACGGCTGAGTTTTTTTACTGCTTCTTCTTCTGTCTTTCCGGTAAATTTCAGGCTGAGAACAGCATCTTTCAGGCGTTTTTTCCATAATTTATCGAGTGCAGCACTATCTTTTGCCCAAGGTGCATTTTCACGGTCTGTCTCAATCGACTCATTCTTACTGAAATCGAGATCTTTTAGATTGTTGTCGAGGTTCTTTATGAGATAGGTGAGGCGCTCGTGACGACGCTGTTGATAGCGATTGTAAATGTTGTACGCAGGTGCCAGATTGCCGTTGAGCAGATCATTATCCAGCGTATGGCGATAGCGTTCAAATTCAGCAACATCAGCGGCGGTAAAAAATAGTCGGGCACCGTCGAGTGTTTTCAGGTAGTTATCCAGAACTTTGCTGGAAAGGTTGTCATCAAAGTTATATCGTTGGTAATGCTCGTAACGCAAATAGTTAATGATCTCTTGGCTGGTTTGGGTATGTATTTTCAGCGGCTCAAGTATTGTTGTTGTATTTTTGTCAGTCAGTGCATAAGCGCTGCCTAGCAGCAGGCTAAGAAAACCGATCAGTATGACTGAGTATAAAACTGGGAGTTTACTTTTTCGAATCACGTGACTTGCCTCATTATAAAACTGCATTACATTTCCATATTATGAGGGCGAATCATTATGAGTAGTTCCCTAACCCACAATAATCGACCCTCTCCATTGATCACACTCTATCGGTTTAGCTTCTCTTTGAGCAAACTGTTTACTTGAGCAGGGTTCGCTTTGCCTTGAGTTGCTTTCATGGTTTGGCCGACGAAAAACCCAAAAAGTTTATCTTTCCCTGCACGATATTGCTCGGTTTGATTGGGGTTATTAGTGATGATTCCATCAATGATGGCTTCAATCGCACCGCTATCGGTGATCTGTTTAAGTCCTTTTTTCTCAATGATAGTATCAGTATCACCTTCTCCGTTCCAAATAGCTTCAAAAATCTGTTTGGCTATTTTTCCAGAAATTGTATTGTCTGCAATGCGTTGAATCATGCCGCCCAGTTGCTCGGCACTGACGGGACTCGCTGTAATGTCAACGCCCGCTTTATTCAGCGCCGCCATGAAATCACCCATGACCCAGTTTGCAGCCAGCTTGTTTTCATTACCAGAAGAGATCACAACATTTTCAAAAAAATCAGCCAGTTCACGACTACTGGTGAGTACGCCTGCATCGTAAGGGGTGAGGCTAAATGACGCTGTAAAGCGTTCTTTTTTCTGGTGAGGTAACTCGGGCAGTGTTTTACGAATGGCTTCGATCTCTTCACTTGCCAGCTCAACAGGCAGTAAATCTGGATCAGGAAAGTAGCGATAATCAAACGCTTCTTCCTTGCTGCGCATGGAGCGTGTCTCATTTTTTGCTGAGTCGTAGAGACGAGTCTCTTGCGTAACGGTGCCGCCGTCTTCGAGAATGTCAATTTGACGTTCGATCTCAATATTGATGGCACGTTCAACAAAGCGAAAAGAGTTGAGGTTTTTGATCTCTGCACGCGTGCCGTACTCTTTTTGGCCTTTGGGACGCATTGAAATATTGGCATCGCAGCGAAATGAGCCTTCCTGCATGTTGCCGTCACAAATTTCGAGGTAGCGAACCAGTGAGTGAATTTTTTTCATATAAGTGACAGCCTCTTTTGCGGAGCGCATGTCGGGCTCGGAGACTATTTCCAGCAACGGTGTGCCTGCGCGATTCAAGTCAACACCTGTGAGGCCATGAAAATCTTCATGCAGTGATTTTCCAGCATCTTCTTCCAGATGGGCGCGTGTCACACCAATTCTTTTGTTTGAGCCATCTTCCAGTTCGATATCAAGGTGGCCAACGCCAACAATGGGAAGTTCAAACTGGCTGATTTGATACCCTTTGGGTAGATCAGGGTAAAAATAATTTTTACGTGCGAATACTGAGCGTGGTGCAATATGAGCTCCAATGGCAGTGCCGAATTTAATCGCCATGCGCACCGCTTCTTTATTGAGTACGGGCAAAACACCGGGCATGCCCAAATCAATGGCGCAGGCTTGAGTGTTGGGCGCAGCGCCGTAAGCTGTGGCTGCACCTGAAAATATTTTACTTTTTGTCGCAAGTTGGGCATGGATTTCCAGCCCGATAACAACTTCCCATTCCATTATTCTAATACCTTTAAAAATTCAGAAACCTTCAGGGCGGCGGGTGTGCCAGTCTGTGACCTGTTGGTATTGATGAGCTGCACTGAGCAGCCCTGCTTCTTCAAAATAGTTGCCAATCAGCTGCAAACCGACAGGGCGGCCCGAGACAAAACCTGCAGGTATCGAGATGCCAGGCAGACCCGCAAGGTTGGCGGCAATCGTATAGATGTCAGAGAGGTACATGCTGACAGGGTCATCATTTTTTTCGCCAATGTTAAATGCTGTGGTCGGTGTGGTGGGGCCCGCGATCAGATCAACTTGCTCGAAGGCCTTGCGAAAGTCATCACTGATCAGCCTGCGAATTTTTTGCGCCTTGAGATAATAAGCATCGTAATAACCTGAAGAGAGTGCGTAAGTACCCATCATGATGCGGCGCTTTACTTCCTCGCCGAAACCTTCACCGCGAGAGCGTTTATAGAGGTCTTCCAGGTTTTTGGGTGAATCACAGCGGTGGCCAAAGCGAACACCATCATAACGTGACAGGTTGGTGGAGCACTCTGCGGGTGCAACAACATAATAGGTCGGTACGGCCAAGTGTGTATTCGGTAGGCTGATTTCAACAATTTCAGCACCAAGTTTTTGGTATTCTTTGATGGATGCATCAATCGCATCAGCCACATCCGGATCTAGTCCTTCGCCAAAGTACTCTTTGGGAAGGCCGATTTTAAGCCCTTTGAGTGAATCGCCCAGATGGGCGGTGTAATCAGGAACGGGCTTGTCAATACTGGTGGAGTCACGTGCATCAAATCCTGCCATGGCATTGAGTACGATGGCCGCATCTTCGGCGGTGCGTGTCATCGGGCCGCCCTGGTCAAGGCTGGAAGCGAAAGCGATCATGCCGTAGCGTGAAACACGGCCGTAGGTGGGTTTTAAACCCGTCACTCCACAGAGTGCGGCGGGTTGGCGAATCGAACCGCCCGTATCCGTGCCACTGGCCACTGGGGTTAAACGTGCAGCTACCGCTGCGGCAGAGCCACCAGATGAGCCGCCAGGCACTGCCTTGGTATCCCACGGATTTTTAACGGCACCGTAATAACTGGTTTCATTGCTGGAACCCATGGCAAATTCGTCCATGTTGGTTTTACCCAAGGTCACAATGCCTGCGGACTTAAGGCGGGAAACCACGGTTGCATCATAAGGTGAAATAAAGTTATCCAACATTTTAGAGCCACAGCTGGTACGAATACCTTGTGTGCAAAAAATATCTTTGTGCGCAAAGGGAATGCCCGTGAGTGGTGTGGCATTATTGGCCTTGATGCGAGCGTCCGCCGCGATGGCTTGCTCAATGGCAAGCTCCGGTGTGACAGTAATAAAGCTGTTCAGTGCTCCATCATGCTTTTCAATGCGATCAAGAAAGATGCGTGTAAGCTCTTCGCTTGAAAACTCACCGCTACGAAGTCCGGCTCCGAGCTCTGCAACTGTTTTGTCGTGCATGTTAAGTCGTCCTGTATCTATATGCTATTAGGGCGTATCGTTATCTGATTTTGGGGGTATTATTCAATGACTTTGGGTACGAGGTAAAGCCCTGCCTCCACTTGAGGAGCAAGCGCTTGAAATTGTTCGCGTTGATCTGTTTCAGTGGCTTCATCGGATCGAAGGCGTTGGGTTGCATCCATGGGGTGAGCCATGGGAGTCACACTCTCCGTATCAACGGCATTCATTTGCTCAACCAGGTCGAGGATGTCGGATAAATTTTTAATATGTTCTGGTATATCAGAGGGATCAATGCTTAAACGTGCTAAATGTGCGACTTTTTCAATGTCAGATTGCTGCAAACTCATGCAGAGCACTCCTAATAATAAATAAAAATAGCAACTTATCATAGAAAAGCGCTTGCCCAAAGCCCTTATACATTGATAGATTGTGTCGAGCTAAGTAATACGTGTGTATGAATGCTACTATAATTCTAGGATAATACTAAAAATTTTCGAGTTAAATGTCAGGGTGATTCTTCCAATATGATGCTATTTAAAGGCCTGCGCGGCATGTTTTCCAATGATCTTTCTATTGATCTGGGAACAGCTAATACATTGATTTATGCAAGAGGGCAAGGAATTGTTCTCAATGAACCGTCTGTCGTAGCGATACGCCATGATCGTGGGCCGGGTGGGCCTAAAAAAATTGCTGCGGTGGGGATGGAGGCTAAATTGATGATTGGCCGTACCCCTGGAAATATTGTAGCAATACGCCCACTTAAAGATGGAGTAATTGCTGATTTCACCGTGACAGAAAAGATGTTGCAGCATTTTATTCATCAAGTACATGAAAGTAAATTTTTTCGCCCCAGCCCACGGGTTTTGATTTGTGTGCCTTGTGGGTCAACTCAGGTTGAACGGCGTGCGATCAAAGAGTCAGCCGAAGGGGCTGGCGCGCGCGATGTTTATTTGATTGACGAGCCGATGGCAGCAGCGATTGGAGCCGGTATGCCTGTCGGGGAGGCCAGTGGTTCCATGGTGCTCGATATTGGCGGGGGAACGACGGAAGTTGCTATTTTATCTTTAAATGGTCTGGTCTATTCGTCGTCGGTACGAATTGGAGGGGATCGGTTTGATAATTCGATTATTAATTATGTGCGCCGAAACTATGGCACATTGATTGGTGATGCGACGGCTGAACGTATCAAGCATGAAATTGGCTCTGCTTTTCCTAGTAATGAAATAAAGGAGATGGAAGTGAAGGGGCTAAATCAATCCGAAGGAGTGCCACGCAGTTTCACCTTGAATAACAATGAAGTTCTTGAGGCATTACAGGAGCCACTTACCAGTATCGTTGGTGCGGTTAGAGCTGCATTGGAGCAAACGCCGCCAGATCTGGGCGCAGATATTGCTGAGAAGGGAATGGTGCTAACGGGCGGGGGTGCGTTGTTACAAGGGCTGGATCAATTGTTGATGGAAGAAACGGGTCTGCCCGTAATTGTTGCCGAAGATCCTTTGACTTGTGTTGTTCGAGGGGGTGGCCGTGCATTAGAGATGATTGATGAGCGTGGCGGAGATATTTTTGTGGCAGAGTGAATGAAGCGACTGCAGTGAATCATTAGAAAAACAGGTCATTTTCTTAAGTGGGACTTTTTTCCGGAAACCGTTCTAATACGGGTTACTTTATTATTTTGGTGGTTATTTCAATCACTTTGATGGTGGTTGACCATAAGCAAAATTATTTAAGCGATGTACGCAAGGGCATGGCGGTACTTTTGTCGCCACTGATTTATGTGGTGGATGCACCGCTTACGCTGATACGATGGCTAGAAGGTAGCTTTGAAGGGCGAGCAAACTTACAACAGGAAAACAGACAGTTACATGCACAAAATTTATTGCTACAAACCCAGCAGCTCAAGCTGGACGCATTAACGGCTGAAAACCAGCGCTTGCGGCTTCTTCTTGAATCTTCCACAGACGTAGGTGAGAGGGTGCTTATTGCAGGTTTGCTGGCCGCTGATCTCCAGTTTTATTCGCGTCGCTTAACATTGGATAAAGGCACGCAGTATGGTGTTTATCCAGGGCAGCCGGTGTTGAACGCCCATGGTGTGGTAGGACAGGTTTTTGAAGTGAGTCTCTATTCCAGTGTCGCGATGTTGATTACAGATTCGAACCATGCAGTACCCGTGCAAGTGTTACGTAATGGGTTGCGCGCGCTAGTTGAAGGGCGAGGCGCGAGTAATCGTCTGGCATTACCCTATCTGCCAGTGAGTGCAGATATACAGGTAAATGATCTATTGATGACTTCTGGGTTAGGAGGTGTGTTTCCACCTAATTATCCAGTTGCAATTGTTAAATCGGTTGAGCGAAATCTGGGCCAAACTTTTATGTCGATCAGTGCGGAGCCTCTTGCCTTGCTGGATAGTGGGCGTGAAGTGCTATTAATATGGCCGACTCAAAGCCAAAGCAGAGTATCTGATATGAATGATTCTGCGTGCGTTGAAAATAAATTAAGTATCACTGATGTTGATTGTGTGCAATGAAAGCATATACACATAGTTCAGGCTGGGTGATCGTTTTTACTCTGTTTATTGCCATATTGTTGATGATTATGCCGCTACCGGAATGGGCGCAGCCACTTCGTCCTCACTGGGCTGCAATGGTATTGGTCTACTGGTGTCTGGCTTTACCGTCTCGTGTTGGTATTTTGAGCGCATGGGTTGTGGGGCTGTTGCTGGATGTATTATCTGGAACTTTGCTAGGCGCACAAGCTCTGGCCCTAAGCATCGTGGCTTACGTTACTTTGATGCTATACAGGCGAATCAGAGTTAAACCACTCTTGCACCAGTCGCTGGTACTATTTTTGCTATTGTTATTAGCACACCACGTTCCGTTGCTGTGGGTGCAAGGCATCAGTGGTCACTCTATTCAAAGCTGGACGTATTGGATAACACCTTTTACAAGTGCATTGTTATGGCCCGTTGTCTTTTTGCTCTTGCGGTATGTGCGGCATAAATTCAGAGTAACGTAACCCTGAATCCGTATTTTCATGAGTAAAATAGACTTGATCCCTTGTTTCAAACTTAATCAGATCTTCCTTAATTTTTTATGTGTCGTCATGTATGGGATAATGCCTGCCGTTCACGGAGGGTTGGTTAATACATAATGTCTAGCAAAAGTATTTCTAACCAGATGGTTAACCTTTTAGATTTGAGTAAATATGAATCGAGCAACATTCATTATTATTATTGCTATCGGTGCTTTGATGGTTGGGCTTTGGGCTTACGCTAATCAACCTGATCACGAGCCCGTTTGGCCAGATGTCATTCAGGGCATAGCTTTTTCACCTTACCATCCGGGTCAAGATCCAGCAAAGGATCAATACCCTACCATAGAACAGATTCAGGCCGATCTTGAGTTACTCTCGGGCAAGGTGCATGCGGTACGTACCTACTCCGTAGCGGAAACACTTGGTTTAATACCCCGTTTGGCAGAACCGCTTGGCCTTAATGTCACCGTCGGTATTTGGCTGTCGGATGATAAAGAGCAGAACCGTAAAGAAATAAATCGCTTCAAGGAGCTTTACAGCGAATTTAATAAAAATATTGTAAGAGTCATAGTGGGCAATGAGGTGCTGTTGCGCAAGGAGTTGACTGAAGATGAATTAATTGCATACATTGAAGAAATTCAACACTTTGTTGGCTGGAGGCGTGTCAGTACCGCTGAAACATGGGATCGCTGGATCAAGAATCCCAAACTTACAGCTCATGTCGATTTTATTGCCGCTCATATTCTGCCTTACTGGGAGTTTAAGCCTACTGAAAGCGCTGAACCCTACGTCTGGAATCGATTGGATAAACTAAAAGAAACTTATCCGGATAAAGAGATCATTTTGGGAGAAGTAGGCTGGCCAAGCAAGGGGCGTTCAAGGGACAAAGCTGTACCTTCAACACAAAATCAGGCAAAGTTCCTGCGCCGCTTTACCAGTCGGGCCGAGCAAGAAGGTGTTACCTATTACGTGCTTGAGGCGTTTGACCAGGTATGGAAAACCAATGAGGGGGAAGTAGGACGATATTGGGGCATTTACGATGCTGATCGCAATGCTAAATTTAATTTTTCCGCGCCTGTTACGCCGATTCCTGAATGGCCTCAAATCGTGCTCTACTCAATGGCACTAACCTTGTTGATTTTGGCTTTTATGCTAAAAGACAGTCAAGGGCTGAATCATCGTGGTCGCAGTTTTTTAGTCATCATATCCTATGCTATTGCAACTTTTGTAGTGTGGTTAGTCTATGATTATTCACAGAAATACTTGAACTGGCAGCAGGTGGTGGTGGGTCTGATTTTATTAACCGCTGTGCTTGCTGTTGTTGTGGTATTAATTGCTGAAGCGCATGAATGGGCTGAGGCGATCTGGAGCCGAGGCATGCGTCGTCAATCCGATATTAAGCGGGTAGCAGACGCTGAATTACCCATGGTCTCGATTCATTTGCCGGCGTATAACGAACCTCCTGATATGCTCATCAAGACACTGGAAGGGCTCAAACGTTTGGATTACCCTCATTTTGAAGTGATCGTTATCGATAACAACACCAAAGATGAAGCCGTTTGGCGGCCTGTCCACACTTGGTGTGAAGCGCAAGACGAGCGATTTCGATTTTTTCATAAAGATCCACTGTCTGGATTTAAAGCGGGCGCATTGAATTTTGCATTGGAAAAAACCAATCATGGTGCTGAAGTTGTGGCAGTGATTGATAGTGACTATATCGTTGAAGCGAATTGGCTGCGTGATTTGGCGCCACTGTTCGAGCAGAAAAAAGTGGCGATCGTACAGGCACCTCAAGATTATAGTGATGGTAATGATAGTCTTTTCAAATCATTATCTTATTGCGAATATGCCGGTTTTTTTCATCTTGGTATGGTGACACGCAATGAACGTAATGCCATTATTCAGCACGGCACCATGACTATGGTTCGCAAGTCGGTATTGCAAGATGTGGGTGGTTGGCCTACCTGGTGCATTACGGAGGACGCCGAACTGGGGCTGACTATTTTTGAGAAAGGTCATGAAGCGCTATATATTCCACACTCGTACGGGCAAGGCGTGATGCCTGATAATTTTCTGGACTACAAAAAACAGCGTTTTCGCTGGGCATATGGTTCTGTATTGATCATGCGCCATCATTTACGCTATTTATTGGGTTTGAGTCGATCAAAATTGAGCGCGGGTCAGCGCTACCACTTTGTTGCAGGGTGGTTGCCCTGGATCACGGACGGATTAAGTTTACTGTTTAATTTTATTGCGATTGTCTGGTCTGTATTGATGATTATTTCACCTGAAAAATATATGCCGCCCGATATTGCATTGTCATTGGTGCCGATTGCATTTTTGACGTTTAAAAGTTTCAAACTGATGACACTTTATCGTTACCGTATGAAAGCGACAGTGAGGCAAGCCTTGGCTGCCGGTCTAGCAGGGCTGAGTTTGTCACATACCATTTCACGTGCAATATTAGCGGGACTGTTTACCAAGGAAATAGGTTTTTTTCGTACACCCAAAAACTCCAGCAGCCATGGGTTTTGGCGCGCACTGTCGGATGTGCGTGAAGAGTTATTGCTGGCCTTGCTCTTATTAACTTGCATTGTTGCTATCGCACAGCGTGAAGATGCCCATTATCTCGATACGCAATTATGGATGGTCGTGTTGGTCGTACAAAGTTTGCCTTACCTCGCTTCTATTTTAGTTTCGTTGATCAGTGCATATCCTCGCTTGTCGAGTCGTATCATTGGTGAAATGCCACGTATTAGTCAAAACAACGGCAACGGGCCAGATCTCGAAGAGCAAGACGATTTGTTAATAAAAGAAAAAGATGCAAACTAAGGAACGGTCACGAAATAACTTGGACATTCTGACTTGCCCTTTTACTCCAGTTTAAACGATATCAATCGTTACATAGGCTCGCTATGCGCCTCTTGATATAGTTTAAACTGGAGCAAAATTTCTGCGTCATAATTGTCCAAGTTATTTCGTGCTCGTTCCTAACGTCTTGGATGGTCCACTGGAGCATTTTGTCAGCTGCTTAAGTTTTATATGGATATATCAATTTTATTTGTGGGAAATACGTTTTATATTTTGCCAAATCCCTCGTTATTAACCCAAACTTTGAGATAGACGCATGAGCACCAATAAAAAAGTCAGGCAATGGAGATATTTTGCTACCCTTATTTTTTCTGTATTTTAAGAATGCCTTTCCGGTCAAAAATAGTGCCTCCCGAGGCATTTCTAGTACTTTGATACCCAGTTCTTCAATAGCACATTCAACCTCTTCAACCTTATTAAAACCTATTGATATTTCTGTGTACACAATGGAATTTATATATAATGTGTTGGTTTGGCTATATTTTTCCAGCGTTCTTTCAGACCAATTAGCCCAATTTATGTCATCCGTAAATAGATCCAGCAACACGCATGAATCAACCAAAATACCATTCATGATTATTCCCTGGTCAGACTCATAATTTCATCAGTAGACATTTTTACTGTAGCGATGCCTCTAAGCTTTCTAAACCTACCTGTTAAGTTAGGCTCATCTGTTTTAACTATGTAAAAGCGGCCTTTATCTTCGATAAAGCCAATCTCTGTTTCGGGAGATATGCCTAAAGCCTCTCTTACACCTCTGGGGATTGTGACTTGGCCTTTCGTTGTAACTCGCATAATTTCATACTCCTCCATACAATAGTAATACCATATTAGTATTACCTTCGGAGATAATCAAGAATTGATTACAGATAGAAGGTTTTACGGACAGCTAACAGCGCATCAGTCCGAAGAGGAATTCAGGCTGTGCTGATCTCCACTGAACACGTCCCGGGAAATGATGGTCATGTCACCCACCCACTCTCGGCTATTTTTGCAATCGGGATTCTTGGTTTCTGGACGACAGATAATCGCTATGCCGTCTTTAATCACGACATGCATACCGGGCAAAGGTCTGATGATTTCATTCTCAGGGTTCTCGGTCCAGTGCAGCATTTTATATTCACCGATGCCTAACAATTGCAGCACCAGGTCGGGCAGTCGATACAACGGGAGTTGTCCAAGATTGAGTGGGCCTCTTTTCCCATCAATTACAATCAACGGGGTACTCACCAAATAAGAAAACATCTCTGCTGTAAATTGATCTCGACGTTGAGCTAGCTTACCTGCCGCGACATAAGTCTCATGATTTGGGCCAAGAAATGGCAAATGATCACCAAATATAATAATTAAGCTATCAGGATCTTGTCGCCTTAGATCATCCAGCATGGTCATCAAATCTCGAGACTTGTAGTACATGTGGTTGAGAAAACCGCGTAGCAGTGGTGATGCTTCACCACTAGGAATGATTTCTGGATACTGCTCATTGCTTGGAAAAGGCAGGTGACCATGGTATGTCAGCATGTAGTTAAAAACAGGGCGAGAATCGTCGCGCGCTATTTTTGCAAAAATTTGTTGATAGAAGCTATGATCCAGCAGTATGCCGCCTACTTGATCGGAGAGATCAAACTGGCGTTTATCCCAGTACTGTTCAAAACCGACTAGCTGATATGCCAAGGTTCTGTTCCAAAAACCAGCAACATTGGGATGGGATGCGATTGTTTGATAACCAGCTTCGGACAATACACGCGGCAAACAGGGCGCTTTTTGGCGCAGCCACCCCTCAAAAAATACCGCGTCTTCCGTAATTGGGAAACCGCACAGCGCTTCAAATTCAGCGTTTGCTGTATAACCGCCCCAGACGGGTGAAAGTATTGTGCTTTGCCCCGTCTGTTGCCAGAGATCATGGAACGCTTTAGGTAGTGGGTCTTTTGGAACCAGAGTTTTGCCAAGAGTGTTGGGGTCGAAGAACGATTCAAGCACTACGTAATGAACGTTTCGTTTATTTGCTTTGGCGGTGGGTGATGGTGTGGTTGGGCGTGTTATAGCGGCAATCTCTTGTTGTGTCGGGATGTCATTAACCTTGGCCCAAGCCCTTATCGCTTCTTGTGTTATATGCAGTACCAAGCCGCGTTTTCGGTAATTTTCTGGCTGATTCCAAACCGAGTGGCCGAATTCTAAGTCGAGCCAATCCCGTGTTTCACTGCGGTACTGGCCGATGATTGAGATGCCAATGATGAGCACCGAAAATGTTAGCCAAGTACTCCATTTACGCCAACTTATCAGCATCAGTAAAGCCAGAGCAGGCAGGGCTACGATAGCGACAGTGCCCCATAATATCCAGCCCTGCCATAACCAAAATAGATTGCGTATCTGAATGAAATCGTCGGGACTGATTGGCGTGCCAAGTACCACCTGTTTGCCAGCGTTACTGAGCTGGAACCCGATAATTAACAGTGAAGAGAGGATCACCGCTCGTGTTGCTGTGCCACTGATGACATAGCACAGCAATGTGACAACTAAATTGCCAATAAAATCTCGATACCAAAAGGCATGATCCAGTTCAATTTCAAATTGTGTCTGTATCACCCAGCGTAGCGCCAGTGTCAGTATCAACGTAAATAATACAAGAAAAAACAGTGGGCGCATGCAACGTAAAATCCTGGAAACCATATAAACTTGTATCTATAGAAATTTTAATTGTTGGCAGCGTAACAATGCTTTGGGGGTGTGATCAAGAATGACCTGTTATTTTTGATCGAGAAGGCTTGTACAAACGGCTCTTCTCCGGTCTTGTGAGTGAAAATCAGGCTGTAAATAAAGGGTTTATTCAGATAATATTGAATTTGAAGATACGGATTCAGGGTAATTTTATGTCACGTCGTGATATCAAAGATCATATTCGGGAAAGCCGCAAATTTAACAGCCGATCGGCCGCTGCTTTAGTATTGGTGGGAGCTTTGGTGTCAGTCATCTTTGGGCGGTTGGTCTATTTGCAGGTGGTGGACTACGAACATTACACAACACAGGCAGAGAATAATCGCGTGAAAATTATTCCCATCGCGCCGACTCGTGGCTTGATTTATGACCGCAACGGTATCATTCTGGCACAAAATCAAACCTCATTTATACTGGAGGTTATCCCCGAAAAGATTAGTGACCTAGAGGTGATGCTGGTTGAATTGCGCAGTATCATTGCAATTAGCGATGCTGATGTAGAGCGTTTTCGTCGTGATTTGAAACGACAACGTCGCTTTGACAGCGTGCCTTTGCGTTACTGGCTTACGGATGAAGAAGTTGCAAAATTTGCAGTCACAGGGTATCGCTTCCCAGGTGTAACGATTAAAGCGCGTCTGGTGCGCCATTACCCTCATGGTTTATTGACAACCCATGTGCTGGGGTATGTTGCCCGCATTAATCAAAAAGAGCAGAAAACGATTGATGTATCCAATTACAGCGCAACAAATCATATTGGTAAAACGGGTGTTGAAAAGTATTACGAAAAGCAATTGCATGGCCAGGTGGGCTATGAAAAAGTAGAGACTAACGTTCAAGGGCGTGTTTTGCATGTTATTGAGCGTAAAGTGCCCGTTGCAGGTGACAGCCTTAACCTGACTATTGATATTGGCTTGCAGATAGTCGCAAGCGAGGCGCTGGGTAAGCATCGGGGTGCTGTCGTGGCTATTAAGCCAAAAACGGGTGAAATTCTGGCTTTTGTCAGCACGCCTAGTTACGATCCAAATCAGTATGTCGCCGGGTTTGGCCATGCTGAATATAGAGCGCTGCTTGAGTCGCTTGATCGCCCACTTTTTAATCGCGCTTTACTAGGCCGTTATCCACCAGGCTCAACTATTAAGCCATTTATTGGTTTGGCAGGGCTAGAGTTTAATGAAGCACAGCAGGAGGTGTTTTGTCCGGGTTGGTTCTCTCTGGAGGGGGATGATCACCGTTATCGTGACTGGAAAAAAACGGGTCATGGCATGACCTCACTAAAAAAATCTATTCGCGAATCGTGTGATGTTTATTTCTATGATTTAGCCTTACGTCTAGGGATTGATCGTATCTCACCTTTTATGAAGCAGTTTGGTTTTGGTTTGCTTACAGAAGTTGATATTAGTGGCGAGTTAAGTGGTTTAATGCCATCAAGGCAATGGAAGCGAGATAAACGCCAGCGTATCTGGTTTCCAGGGGAAACTTTGATTACAGGAATTGGTCAGGGGTTCATGTTATCAACACCATTGCAATTAGCCTCATCAACAGCGGCACTGGCGAACCATGGTATTCAAATGAAGCCGTATATTGTTGCATCAACTTCGGTCGCAGGTCGAATGGCTCCAATTGTTAAACCGCCAGAGTTATTGCATAAAATTGCTGATATTGATGAAGGTAATATGGACTATATTATTTCAGCCATGCGCAGTGTCGTACACAGTCCATCTGGAAGTGCATACAAAATTTCTCGTAACTTAACATATGATATTGCAGGGAAAACAGGAACAGCACAGGTTTTCGGTATCAAACAAGGTGAGGTGTATGTTAAAGAGGATATTGCAGAAAGGTTGCGTGACCATGCGCTGTTTATTGCCTTCGCACCTATTGATGACCCACAGATTGCTATTGCTGTTGTCGTTGAAAATGGTGGCAGTGGTGGTGGCGTGGCAGCGCCGATTGCCCGGCGGGTGATGGATGCTTATTTAAAAAAATAGTGATGGCAGCATAATATGGCAAACATGAATTTTGAATCGCACTCATACTGGAGTGGTAGTGCGAGCAGCCGCTGGTTCGCTGCACGATTACATTTGGATTGGCCATTGACTTTGGGGCTGCTGCTTTTGTCAATTACGGGCTTGTTTGTGCTCTATAGTGCAAGTGGGCAAGATATAGAGTCTATCGAGAGGCAAGGGGTGCGCTTAGGTTTGGCTTTTGCTGCGATGATTTTCGTTGCTCAGATCAACCCTTATCAATTTCAGCGCTGGGCTCCGTGGATATTTGGTGTGGGTGTGGTTTTATTGGTCGCTGTGCTGATTTTTGGAGTGGTTGGTAAAGGTGCTCAGCGCTGGTTAAATTTTGGTTTGTTTCGCTTTCAACCGTCAGAATTAATGAAAATTGCAGTGCCGATGATGGTGGCCTGGTATGTAGCCGACCGGCCTTTACCACCGAAACCAAAAAGAGCTTTTGGCGCTGTATTGTTGATATTACTGCCTACTTTATTAATTGCTAAACAGCCTGATTTGGGAACTTCTTTACTGATTGCAGTTGCGGGGCTCTGGGTGCTTTTCTTGTCAGGCATTCGAAAGCGGGTAATTGGTGGGATGACTCTGCTGGCGCTTGCCTGTGCACCTGTTCTCTGGATGGTCATGCATGATTATCAGCGTTCTCGAGTGTTAACGTTTTTAAATCCGCAAAATGATCCTTTGGGTGCGGGTTACCATATTATTCAGTCAAAAATTGCGATTGGTTCGGGTGGTATTTATGGCAAGGGATGGTTAAATGGCAGCCAATCACAGCTAGAATTTTTACCGGAACGTTCAACAGATTTTATTTTTGCAGTCTTTAGTGAGGAGTTTGGTTTGCTGGGGATTTTGCTGCTATTAGCGCTTTATCTGTTTATCATTGTGCGTGGTCTCTATATCGCCACACAGGCGCAAACTTCATTTAATCGATTGCTGGCAGGGAGTCTGGTGCTCACTTTTTTTGTTTACATCTTTGTCAATATAGGTATGGTGACAGGTTTACTGCCTGTTGTAGGGGTTCCTCTGCCCTTGATAAGTTATGGGGGAACATCAATGGTGACCTTGATGGCGGCATTTGGTATTTTGATGTCAATTCATACGCACAGGCGTTTACTGGTTCGTTAATAGTTTAGAGATGAAAATGAAAAAAATAGCTTTAGTATTTTTAGTCGCCTCAGCAACTATGGGCTCGTCATTGCAAGCTGCATCTGTGGAGCAGCGAGATGATGTAAAGGCTTTTGTGCAATTGATGGTGGATAAACATGATTTTAAATCCACTGAATTACTTCAGTTGTTTAAAAAAGTGGAGATGCGTGAAGATATTATTGAGTTAATGACTCGGCCTGCTGAAGGGAAACCCTGGCATGAATATCGGCCTATTTTTGTCACTAAAAAGCGAACTCAGGGTGGAGTCAAATTTTGGAATGAAAACAGTGAAATTTTGCTAAGGGCAGAGAAAGAGTATGGGGTGCCACCCGAAATTATTACAGCCATTATTGGTGTTGAGACACGTTATGGTGGTTATGTTGGCAAGCATCGAGTGATTGATGCCTTGGCTACGCTGGGCTTTGACTATCCAAAACGGGCTAAATTTTTTAGTAGTGAGCTTGAGCATTTTTTGTTATTGATGCGTGACGAAGCCCAGGATCCTTTGGTGCCTGTTGGTTCTTATGCAGGGGCGATGGGGATACCTCAATTTATTCCAAGCAGCTATCGTCATTATGCGGTTGATTTTGATGGGGATGGCAAACGTGATTTGTGGAATAATCGGGCGGATGTGATTGGCAGTGTTGCAAGTTATTTTCAGCGACACGGTTGGCAATCGGGGCAGCCTGTAGTGAGTCAGGTGAAGGTTAAAGGCGATGGTTATCTTGCTTTGCTGAAAGAAGGGATTAAACCAAAACATGATTTGAAATACTTTAGAGAAAAAGGTGTGATCATCAGTGATAAATTTTCTGATGAACTGCCTGCAGCACTATTAAAATATGAGGCAGAATCAGGGCCAGAGTACTGGATTGGCTTGCAAAATTTTTATACGATTACACGCTATAACCACAGCAAGCGCTATGCCATGGCCGTGTATCAGTTAGCAGTGGCGATTCGTGATGCGCGTGAAAACCAAACAGAGAAAGTAAAATAGCAAAAGTGAAATATTTTATAAAACAGTTTCATCTGAATTATCTATTGTATCTCGGCATTGGGCTGTTTTTGAGTGCATGTAGCAGTACTCCAGTGGCCACTGGAGTTGGCACCAAAAAAGATGGGCCACCTCCACAGAGTGTTGATGTCACATCAATTACAGATGCAACACCAAAGTTTGAGGCAAAAAGCCGATATGGAAACCCTGAGTCATATGTGGTTGGTAATCGGCGTTATTATACAATGGAGAGCAGCCAAGGGTATGTTGCTGAAGGGGTTGCTTCATGGTATGGCTCTAAATTTCATGGGCGACGCACGTCTAGCTGGGAAATCTATAATATGTACGGTATGACAGCGGCACACAAGAGCTTGCCATTACCGACCTATGTAGAGGTGACAAATCTGGATAATGGCAAAAAAATAGTCGTCAAAGTGAATGATCGCGGTCCGTTTGTTGATGACCGCTTGATTGACCTTTCGTATGTAGCTGCAGCTAAGCTGGATATTGCGCATCGAGGTACAGGGCGAGTCAAAGTTCGTGCGATTGATGTAAAGCAAGGTGCCCGTGCTGTGGCAAAAGAAGAGGCCGTTGCATCTCGAATCTATTTGCAGGTGGGTGCGTTTAGCCAGCATAATAATGCCGAAAAATTAAAAAAATCACTGATCAATAAGCACTTTTCAAATGTGCATATCCATAAAAACAACTCTCTCTACAGGGTGCGTATTGGTCCCGTTGATAATGATGAAATATTACTGAAACTTGCGGCACGCATTCGACCTCATATTAATCAGCAACCCCATGTGATTGTTGATTAATTACAATTTAAATTTATAGGCTGAAAAGTAAAAAATGAAACAAAAAATATCAATTATTTACGGCTGTACCTTAGTCGTTTTGCTGAGTATCGTCTGTAATAGTGCCTTTGCAATCCCTAAAATTATTCCAAAGCCTCCCAGTGTTGCCGCGCGCGGCTATATTGTTCAAGATTTTAATAGCGGTTATGTGATTGCAGAAAAAAATGCAGATGCACGACTGGAACCTGCAAGTCTGACCAAACTAATGACGGCAATGGTTGTTTTTGAAAAGTTACGTGAAGGTGAAATCACTTTAGATGAGTCAGTGACGATCAGTGAGAAAGCATGGCGTATGGAAGGTTCAAGAATGTTTGTTGAAGTCAACAAACAAATCGCTGTTGAAAAACTGCTTAAAGGTTTAATTATCCAATCAGGTAATGATGCTAGTGTGGCTTTGGCTGAGCATGTCGCCGGTAGCGAAGAGGGGTTCGTTGCGATGATGAATGGTTATTCCAGTGAATTTGGCATGGAAAATACCAACTTTATGAACAGCACGGGTCTGCCCGATGACGATCATTATACAACGGCTCGGGATATGGCCAAATTGACACAGCAGATTATTGAACGTTTTCCTGAATACTATTCATGGTACTCCATCAAGGAGTATAGCTATAATGGAATCAAACAATTCAATCGTAACAAACTGTTATGGCGTGATAAATCGGTGGATGGCCTGAAAACCGGCCATACAAAATCAGCAGGTTACTGCTTGATTACTTCAGCAAAACGTAATGACATGCGTTTGATTTCTGTGGTGATTGGCGCAAACAGTGAAGAGGGGCGTGCTCAGGAGAGTCAGCGCTTGTTAAATTATAGTTTTCGTTTTTATGAAACCCGTAAGCTTTATTCAGCGAATGAGGGTTTGACTAAAACTAAAGTCTGGAAAGGTGAAGTTGAAGAGGTGTCGCTGGGTGTTGAGAATGATTTTTATCTGACATTTCCGCGAGGTCAGTATAAAAAACTTGATGCTTCAATGAGTGTTAATAATCTTATTTATGCCCCTGTAAAACACGGTCAAAAACTGGGTTCAGTGAATATTCAAATGAATGGCCAGGAGCTAGGTTCACAGCCATTAATCGCACTCAATGGCGTTGAAGAGGGTGGTTTTTTTCAACGTATGATTGATGAAGTTTATTTAATGTTTGAATAAGAGAGCTTTTTGATGAGTTCAGGAATTGTCTATTTGAATGGTGAATTTTTACCCGTAGAGAAAGCGTCTGTCTCGGTATTGGATCGCGGCTTTATCTTTGGTGATGGTGTTTATGAAGTTATTCCAGCGTATGGCGGTTGCTTGTTTCGCCTGGATGAACATTTGAAGCGTTTAGCCGATAGTTTGAGTTCCGTTAAAATCAATAATCCATTATCAATTTCGCAGTGGCGAAAGGTAATCACAGAGTTGATTGTAAAAAATGGGGGAGGAGACCAGTCAGTCTATCTTCAGGTGACACGCGGTGTGGCGGTGAGGGATCATGCTTTTCCTGTTGATGTGCCAGCCACGCTATTTTTGATGTCAAATCCATTGAAAGCTGTTTCTGATGAAGTTTATAAAAGTGGTATTGCGGCAGTGACTGAGGAGGACATTCGCTGGAAATACTGTCATATCAAAAGTATCTCTTTGCTGGGTCATGTTATGTTGCGTCAGCAAGCGCTGGATCAAGGCGCGTCAGAAGCTATTTTGATTCGTGATGGTAAAGTCACGGAAGGCGCTGCAAGTAATGTCTTTATCGTAAAGAGTGGAGAGCTGATTACGCCGCCTAAAAGTGACTATTTACTCCCAGGAATTACTCGTGACCTCGTGTTAACACTGGCAGCAAACCATGGCATCTCGTTTAAAGAAGCTGACTTTACAGCGCAAGCATTGAGCGATGCAGATGAGATCTGGCTGACCAGTTCAACTAAAGAGATTTTACCCGTGACTGAGCTGGATGGTTCACCCGTTGGCCGTGGAAGTCCAGGTGTTTTATGGCAACAAATGATCGCGTTGTATCAGGAATATAAACAAAATATTCGAGACAATGCACTGCTCTGATTTATGGTGAGTAGAAGGCGAGGCATTACAGGTGAGCCCGAATGGTACAAGGTAGGCTCTGAATTACGACATAAAACGCCAGATAAATTTTGGCAATGGCTGGTTGATACGGGTTCTTTGACGGAGCGCTTGAGAAGCGCAGCGCAAGGCGCGTTTCAGGTGCGTGTGGTGCGGCTGTGTCGTGAACGTCCGATGTGGAGTGAACGTCAGGTATTGCAGTTGCCCGACCGGCAGCAGGCTTTGGTGCGGCATGTGTTGTTGTTGGGTCAAGGGAAACCATGGGTTTTTGCGAGAACAGTGATTCCAGTGACATCTTTGAGTGGGGCTTTGCGGCACTTGACATACTTGGGGGATAAACCTCTGGGAGTGGTTTTGTTTTCAGATAAAAGCCTGTTTCGAAGTGAAATCGAGATCACTGCGTGTGACTCGGCTTCTGCTTTTTTTAATGATATGACTGCATGTCTGGAGTGCGCCCCTGAAACTATTTGGGGACGGCGCTCTGTGTTTAAACTAAAGGGGCAGCCTTTGTTGGTAAGTGAGTTTTTTTTACCTGGTATACCCCATACTTAGTAACGTACACGAAATAATTATCCAGGTTATTTCGTGGCCGTTCCTTAGGAGCAAGCATGAAAATAAGTTTACCTCCTCAATATAAACGATGGGCGTATTGGGAAAAGCGCCTTTATCTTTATGCACGTCTGATGCGCCTGGATCGTCCTGTCGGAATCTACCTGTTAATGTGGCCAACATTGGGTGCTTTATGGATTGCAGCCAGCGGCGTACCTGACCCATTAGTTTTTGTTGTATTTACTCTGGGTGTGGTTCTAATGCGCTCTGCGGGTTGCGTGATCAATGATTATGCAGACCGAAAAGTCGATGGAAAAGTTGAACGTACTCGTGGCCGGGTTTTGGTTGCGGGTTACTTGCCCGAGAAAGAAGCTCTGGTGCTTTTTGTAATATTGTGTGTTGTGGCATTTTTACTCGTACTGTTGCTGAATCGTTTAACGATTATGCTCTCTTTTGTAGGTGTATTGCTTGCGGCAATTTATCCCTTTATGAAGCGTTGGACATATTTACCACAAGTTGTGCTTGGTATGGCATTTGCGTGGGCGATTCCAATGGCATTTGCAGCGCAAACAGGTGAGATACCGCAGATCGCATGGTTACTTTTCATTGCGACAGTATTATGGACAACGGCTTACGACACAATGTACGCGATGGTTGATCGAAAAGATGATCTGTTGATTGGTGTCAAATCTACAGCAATTTTGTTCGGCAGAGCTGACCGGTTGATGATCGGATTTTTACAGGTATTGACTTTGATTGTAATGCTTATTGTGGGTTATCAACTGAAATTAGGCCCCTTTTATTTTATTGGTCTATCTATTGCTGCTGTACTTGCTGTTCACCAGCAAACGTTAATTTATAAGCGTCATCCACGAAACTGTTTTAAGGCATTTCTTAATAATAATTGGTTTGGCGCTGCTATCTTTGGCGGCATTTTGTTACATTACGCCGCATCAAGTTATTGTACGTAGGAAAATTAAATTTATGCTGGCTTCATACATTGCGATTTCATTAGGTTTGATTGTCATGATCTGGGGAGCAGATCGTTGTGTGACGGGTGCTTCTGCGCTTGCACGTAATTTGGGGGTTTCACCGCTGGTCATTGGTTTGACCATTGTTGGTTTTGGAACCTCGGCCCCTGAATTTCTGGTTTCAGGTCTGGCGAGCTGGGAGGGCAATCCAGGCTTGGCAGTGGGTAATGCCATTGGTTCTAATATCGCGAATATTGCATTAGTCGTCGGGGTGACAGCATTGGTTTCACCTTTGATAGTGAGCTCCAAAACAGTGCGACGTGAATTTCCTATTTTACTCGCTGTCGTTCTGTTGGCATTTATTTTAATGGTGGATGGCCAATTATCACAAATTGACGGAATGGTATTAGTCGCTGGATTGGTTGCCATGGTTGTCTGGGTTGTTCATTTGGGGCTTCAAGGTCAAAAGGCTGGAGACGATCCTGTTGAACAGGAATACGATGATGAAATCCCTAAAGACATGCCGATGTCAAAAGCATTACTGTGGCTCTTTGTTGGTTTGGTTTTATTGTTAACGAGTTCCAAAGCACTGGTCTGGGGCGCTGTAAATGTTGCCGAATCATTTGGTGTGAGTGATTTAGTGATCGGTTTGACGATCATTGCGATAGGAACCAGTTTGCCTGAGCTGACTGCTTCTGTGATGAGTGTGCTCAAAAAAGAGGATGATCTTGCAATAGGTAATATCATCGGCTCGAATATGATTAATATTCTGGGTGTATTAGCGTTGCCCGGTTTAATTGCGGCACCGGCAATACTGGACGGCGAAGTAATGAGTCGGGATTTTCCTTTTATGGCCATACTGACAGTTGTTTTGTTGGCCATGGCTTTTGGCCGAAAAGGTGCGGGTAAAATTACACGACTGGAAGGGGCAATGCTGCTATCTGCTTTTATTGCCTATATGGTCTATCTATATTTGACAGCTGTTTCTTGATGAAACCCTTGATGGATGAAAAAAAGCTTTGTGCCTTAGGCAAGGCCGTGATTGAAGTTGAAGCGGCGGCTGTGGCTGCATTGGTAGCTCGTGTTGACGAATACTTTGCAAAGGCATGTGGCCATATGTTGGTCTGTGAAGGTCGCATTGTTGTTATTGGTATGGGGAAGTCAGGCCATATTGGCGGTAAAATTGCCGCAACATTAGCCAGCACAGGAACCCCTGCATTTTTTGTTCATCCAGGTGAAGCCAGTCATGGTGATTTGGGAATGATCACGAACAAAGATGTCGTGCTAGCCCTTTCTAACTCTGGCGAAACGGACGAAATTCTTACCATTGTACCTCTGATCAAACGCTTGGGAATCCCGCTTATTTCAATGACCGGGAATCCGCAATCAGCACTGGCAAAATCATCGACGGTGCATATTGATGTCAGTGTTGAAAAAGAAGCATGCCCATTAGGTTTAGCACCCACATCCAGTACCACCGCTGTTTTAGTCATGGGGGATGCGCTGGCTGTTTCACTATTGGAAACTCGGGGTTTTACGGCAGAAGATTTTGCATTTTCTCATCCAGGCGGCCGTTTAGGGCGACGCTTACTGCTGCATATTCAGGATATTATGCATACAGGTGATAGAATTCCTGTCGTTACAGAAAAAGCCTTGCTGGGTGATGCTCTGGTGGAAATGACCAAGAAAAGTTTGGGTATGACGGTAATTGTAGATAACAAAGGTCGAGTCAGCGGTGTTTTTACCGATGGTGACTTGCGGCGTGTGATCGATCATAAACTGGACGTTCATAACACACCGATTACCGAAGTCATGACACGGCAATGTAAAACGGTGGGTGCCGACCTGTTGGCCGTAGAAGCACTACAGTTGATGGAACAATCTGCAATCAGTGCGCTCCCTGTGGTGGATCGTGAAGGCCGATTGATTGGCGCATTTAACATGCATGACCTTTTAAAAGCAGGAGTCGTTTGATGGATGATATTTATCAACGTGCGGCAAAGATTCGATTGGTCATTTTTGATGTTGACGGTGTCTTGACGGACGGTCGGCTCTACTTTGGTAACGAAGGCGATGAGTACAAAACGTTTCACGTACGCGATGGACTCGGCATGAATATGTTGCAGTCAAGCGGAGTGTCCATTGGAATCATTACTGCACGGCGTTCAAAAGCAGTGGCTCTGCGCATGGAGGCACTGGGTGTTGAATATGTCTACCAAGGGCAGCAGAACAAAGTTCCTGCATTTGAAAATTTATTGGAAAAAGCACAGCTAGAGCCTACGCAGGTGGCTTATGTCGGTGATGATATTATTGATCTAGCAATTATGCGGCGTGTGGGGTTAGCCATTGCCGTTGCTGATGCGGAGGAGCATGTAAAACAATACAGCCATTGGCAAACAGTCCGTAATGGCGGGTGTGGTGCAGCACGGGATGCGTGTGAATTAATTATGAAAGCACAGGGCACACTAGATGCTCAACTTCAAAAATATATTAACGTTTAAAAACGTTGCGCTAAGCCGATGGCTGCTTGTGGTAGGTTTGTTGATTGCAGTGGTTTGGGGGTGGAAAAGCTTACAGCCGACCGTCTTGGACACTACGCCAAAAACCAATGAAACGCCTGACTCTTTTTTTTCAAAATTTAAATCCACTAAAATGGATGAAACTGGCCAAATTCACTATGAACTATCGGCTGCGATGTTGTATCACTACTCAGATAGCAATAGATCAACATTGGAGTTTCCGGTGATCAACTTGTTTGAAAGTGGCGAACAGGTTTGGCGGGTTAGCGCGAATTCTGGAACAGTGATTAATGATGGTGATCAATTTGAGTTGCGCGGTGATGTGAACCTATTTCGCGAGACGGATGGATTTTCTTTAAAAACTGAAACACTGACTGTTTGGCCGAACCAATCAAAAGCTGAAACAGATCAACCCGTCACATTGACAAACGAATTGGGTGAGATCAAAGCTGTTGGTATGCAAGCTGATCTTTTGAATGAACGATTGACATTTTTATCACAAGTCAGAGGTCGTTATGAATCGTTACATTAAATTAATTTTTATCGGGTGGTTGCTTTTTCCTGTCATGGCATTGGCGTTAGAGAGTGATCAACAGCAGCCTATCTATATTGAAGCGGATGAATTTATTGCTGATGTGAAAAAAAACATCAGCACATATCGTGGCAATGTCTCTTTAAAGCAAGGAAGTATGGAGCTGTTTGCGGATAGCATTGTTGTTACTGGCGGTCAGGATCTGGAAAAAATTATCGCTAAAGGTCAGCCAATACGTTTCAGTCAAACATTGAAAAAAGCATCATCAGGGGTGATGCAAAAAATCCGTGGCGAGGCTCAGACGCTTGAATATCTTGTGGAGACAGAGCAACTGATTTTTGAAGGTAAAGCTCACTTATGGCGTGATTTTGATGAATTTATGGGTGATTATATTGAGTATGATATGCGCCATAACAGAGTGAATGCCAAGCGAGTGGAAGGAAGTCAGGAGCGAGTAAAAGTTATTATTCAGCCACGAAAAAAAGATGTCGAGTCTAAATAATGAGTAGGCTTGAGGCGCAGCAGCTTGCTAAACATTACCGCTCCAGGAAAGCTGTGAGTGATGTGTCAGTTCGAATTGATGGAGGTGAGGTCGTTGGCTTGTTAGGGCCTAATGGCGCAGGGAAAACAACCTGCTTTTACATGATTGTTGGATTAGTCCCCTGTGATAGTGGAAAAATCACTCTGGGGGATGATGATATTACAAACTTGCCCATGCATATGCGTGCACGTAAAGGGGTTGGGTATCTGCCTCAGGAGGCATCGGTTTTTAGAAAACTGACTGTGGCCGATAATATTATGGCTATTTTGCAAACAATCCCTGGGCTATCCTCCGTCGATCAGAAGGTGCAACAGGAAGAGTTGCTGGAAGAGCTGCATATTACGCATATACGCGACCAATTAGGTATGAGTTTGTCGGGTGGTGAGCGTCGGCGAGTAGAAATTGCTCGCGCATTGGCGACACGCCCAAAATTTATTTTGTTAGATGAACCTTTTGCGGGGGTTGATCCTATTTCAGTGCTGGATATTCAGCGCATTATTGGTCACTTGAGAGATAAAGGTATCGGGGTACTGATTACCGATCACAATGTTAGAGAGACACTGGGCATCTGTGGCCGTGCCTATATCATGAATGAAGGAAGAGTGATTGCACAAGGAACACCTGAAGCTATTTTGGATGATGAACAGGTGCGACGTGTTTATTTAGGGGATAGCTTTCATCTATGAGTAGGTTACAATGGAGTTAACATGGGTATGAATAATTCAGCGGGATGAATTTATAACATTCAATGAAACCATCACTTCAACTTCGAATCGGCCAGCAACTGTCGATGACACCTCAGTTGCAGCAGGCAATACGCTTGTTGCAGCTATCCTCGTTAGAGTTACAGACTGAAATTCAAGAAGCGTTGGAATCTAACCCTTTGCTCGAAATGGAAGAAGAGCATCAGGAAAACAGGCCAGCTTCGGAAATAGGCAGTAAAACAACGGAGGCTGTTCAAGAAACAGAGCCACTTCTAAGTGCTTCTCAAGATGCAACCGTTGACTTGGAAACATCAAATGAAATCCCGGAAGAGCTCCCGATGGATAGTCATTGGGAAGATACCTTTGATGTTGACCGGACTTTTTCAGGGAGTAGCGCTCATACAGATGACTACCCACAAGACCATCGCTCTACAGTGACAGGGCAGACGTTAGCTGATCATCTTTTATGGCATGTTCAACTCACACCGTTTAGCGAAATAGACCAGACGATTGCAATCGCCATTATTGACTCGATTGATGAAGGTGGCTATTTACACACACCGCTGGAAGAAATTCAGCAGGGGCACGACCTGCAAGAGTATGAGGTTGAGCTGGATGAAGTTGAAGCGGTGCTGCATGCGATACAAGGTTACGGCCCACCAGGTGTGGCGGCGCGTGATTTAAAAGAGTGTTTGCAGCTACAATTAAAATCACTGGATCCACAGTCTCCTGGCTTATCGCAGGCGCAGCTGCTGGTGGAAACGTACATGAAGTTGTTGGCAAATCGTGATTTTAAACAGCTTATGAGGCGTATGCGGTTAACTCAGCATGAGCTACAGGAAATTGTTGCTTTGATTCAGTCTTTAAACCCTCGTCCGGGTTATCAAATTGCACAAAGCCAACCCGAGTATGTTATTCCTGATGTTTTTGTCAGAAAGCACAAAGGTGTCTGGCGCGTTGATTTGAATCAGGAAGGTTTGCCACGTTTGCGTGTGAATGCTCAGTATGCAGGCTTGGTTCGACGTGCGGATAACAGTACCGATAATACATACCTTAAAAATAACTTGCAGGAAGCGCGCTGGTTTATTAAGAGTATACAGAGCCGTAATGAAACGTTGTTAAAAGTGGCGACGAGTATTGTCGAACGTCAGCAGGAGTTTTTTGAACGAGGTGAGGAGGGTATGGTACCTTTAGTTCTGCATGATGTAGCTGAAATGGTAGAGATGCACGAATCAACAATATCAAGAGTGACCACCCAAAAATTTATGCATACCCCTAGAGGGATTTTTGAACTAAAATACTTCTTCTCAAGCCATGTGAGTACAGCGAACGGTGGCGCATGCTCGTCTACGGCAATACGTGCTTTAATTAAAAAACTCATCGCGAATGAAAATGGAAATAAGCCTCTAAGTGACAGTAAAATTGCAGGTTTAATCGAAAAAGAAGGAATTAATGTGGCACGTAGAACGGTCGCAAAATATCGTGAAGCGATGGCGGTACCTTCATTTAGAGAGCGAAAACAGTTCATTTAGGAATGACTTTATATTACCAACAGGAGATATAACTTAATGCAAATTAATATTAGTGGACACCATGTTGAAATTACAGAAGCACTGCGCAACCATATAGAAGAAAAATTTAGTCGTTTGAGTCGCCATATGAGTCGTGCAGGCAATGCGAAAGTGATTCTCAGTGTAGAAAAATCAATTCAAAAAGCGGAAGCAACAATACAAGTTAATGGCGGGACTGTTTTTGCTGATGCGGCAGGAGAAAATATGTATGTTTCTATTGATGCCTTAACGGGAAAGCTGGATAGGCAACTCATTAAACATAAAGAAAAGCAGTCGAGTCATCGTGGGCCACAGCCAGAAATTGATGAATTAGAATGATACCGCTGTCCGATTTTATGTCTGCCGACAATGTGGCTTGTGGCATTCGTGCTGCAAGTCGTAAGCGGGCATTGGAAGTGCTCGGAGATGTATTGGTCGAAAATAGTGAAGAAATTTCTGCCCCGGAAGTATTTAGTAGCTTGCATTCACGGGAGCGCTTGGGAAGTACTGGAATTGGTTATGGAATCGCGATTCCTCATGGCCGAATAAATGGCTTGAAAACAGTATTAGGGGCATTTGTTCAGCTAGAGTCAGGTATTGATTTTGACTCCCCAGATGGAGAGGGTGTGGATCTTTTATTCGCACTTTTAGTTCCTGAGGATTCGACTGAAATCCATCTGAAATTGCTTGCTCAGTTGTCACTGATGTTCAAAGATAAAGCTTTGTGTGATCAGTTACGCCTTGCAAAATCACGACAATCTCTGCATGACCTGCTGACCCAATGGCAACCACTGACTCATGATACCCCCACCTCTCAATAGCGACACACTTTTTAAACTATTACAAGGCAAACTGGATTGGGTCTGGAACGCTGGGCACGAAGGTGGAGAGCGTTTGGTTTGTCTGGATGATAAACCGAGCTCCGTATTAGTGGGGCATTTGAATTTAATTCATCCAAGTCGAATTCAAGTGTTGGGTCATACCGAGTTGCTTTATTTGAAGCGCTTAAAGAAAAACTCCTATCACGATACATTAGCTGCACTATTTGCTGGCCAGCCTGCCATGGTAATTTTTGCTGACAATGAAATGGTGAGTGAAGACTTCATGGAGTATGCTTCAAGAGAAAAAATTCCATTAATTTCATCAAAGGTTTCCAGTCACGTATTAATTGAGCGTATTCGCTACTCTCTTTTTAACTGGTTTGCAGCTAAAACAACGTTGCATGGTGTTTTTATGGAAGTGATCGGTATTGGCGTATTGCTTACCGGGGATAGTGGCATTGGTAAAAGCGAAGTGGCATTCGAACTATTAAATCGTGGGCATCGTTTAATCGCAGACGATGCACCTGAATTTTCACGCATTGCTTTGGATACTTTGAGTGGCGCGTGTCCTCCCGTGCTACAAGATTTTTTGGAAGTGCGAGGTTTGGGCGTTATCAATGTTCGTGAAATGTTTGGTGACAGTGCAATTAAGCAGAGCAAATATTTACGTTTGGTGATTCACTTTAAACAGATGACGGATGAAGATTTAAACCAGATTGATCGATTACACGGCAGTGGTCAACAGAGCTCTATATTAGATGTTGATATCCCTCAAATTACTTTGCCTGTCGCCCCTGGTCGTAGTCTGGCTGTTTTGGTAGAGGGGGCTGTACGTAATCATATTTTATCGTATCGTGGTTATAATGCAGCCCAGCATTTTATGGAGCGACAACGTGCCTGTATCGCTGAGGGACAATAGATGAAATTGACGATTATAAGTGGCCTGTCAGGGTCGGGGAAAAGTATCGTACTGCAGGCCATGGAAGATTTTGGCTATTACTGTATTGATAACTTACCGCTTGGTCTGCTCTCTGAATTTGCAATGCAGGCACGCATTATATTGCGTCAAGGGGGGGCTTCCTCTGAAGAGGTGAATAAAGCATTGAGCCATGTGGCGGTAGGTATTGATGCGCGTAATATTGTGGGTGGATTGCAACACTTTCCAGCAATTATTGCTGACTTGAAATCTGAAGGGGTTACTTGTGAGGTTGTTTTTCTGGATGCGGATGATACTGAATTACTAAAACGATTTAGTGAAACACGCCGTAAACACCCATTAACACGCTCTGATGTCTCACTGGCAGAAGCGCTTAAGATTGAGCGAGAGCTGTTAAAAGTAATTTCTGAGGGTGCTGATCTACATATTGATACAACACACACGAATCTCCATGAGCTGCGCAGTGTTGTTCAAGAACGCATTGTTGGAAAGCCAGATGAATCGACCATGTCGCTGCTGTTTTTATCATTTGGTTTTAAAAATGGTATTCCCGTTGATACTGATTTTATTTTTGATGTTCGTTGTTTGCCTAATCCTCATTGGGAAACTGCCTTAAGACCCATGACTGGACTTGAACAACCTGTTATAAATTTTTTGAAAAAACAGAAGTTAGTGGAGCAGATGTTTGGCCAAGTAAAAAACTTTGTTGAATATTGGGCACCTCATTTTGAAGCAGAAAATCGTAGTTATTTGAATGTAGCAATTGGTTGCACGGGAGGTCGACACCGCTCTGTTTATCTTGCACAACGAATAACAGACTGTTTTCAGGCGCAAAGAGATAATGTGCTGGTTCGGCACAGGGATTTATCATGAGTGTGGGGTTGTTGGTTATTGCACATAATCAGGTGGGAGAAGCTCTGCTTGAAGCTGCTTCGGATATCTTTAAATCATCTCCGTTGTCGGTAAAAGTTTTATCTGTATATCCACGCAGTAATTTTGAGGGTTTGGTGAAAAAATCGAGCCAATACTTGCAAGCACTGGATACAGGTCATGGTGTATTGGTGTTAACGGATCTGTTCGGCTCTACGCCAAGTAATATTGCTAACAAGTTAGTGTCGGAAACAGTCAATTCAGCTGTTATTGCTGGGGTTAATTTACCCATGTTAATTCGTATCTTTAATTACTCCCAGCTTGAATTGAAAGAACTTGCGGTGGCGGCTTATCAAGGTGGCCGTAATGGTATCGTCTCTTTTGATTCCAATGGCGTGGATTAATGCAACGAAAAAAAATCATCATTGTCAATAAACTGGGTCTGCATGCACGGGCAGCGGCGTGTTTTGTGAAGCTGGCAGCAGAATATCAAAGCCAAGTGGTATTGGAGCGAGAGCATCAAAAAGTCAATGGTAAAAGTATTATGGGCGTAATGATGCTTGCGGCAAGCCAAGGCACTGAGTTACTTTTGGTGACAGAGGGAGAGGATGAGGATGCTGCCATTGAGGCGCTGATCTTGCTGGTCTCAAATCGCTTTGGTGAAGAGGTATAACCCTAAAACCCTGTAAGTGCTCGTTCCTTAAAGTTGACTCACACCAGGTTCCGTAATACGATAATTATTTTTGTGCTACCACGGAGTTTTCAGTATGCGGATTTTTATGATTGTTAGCTTATTTTTATTATCAGCGATGCTTTCTTCGATGGTATATGCACATAAAGTTAATATGTTTGTTTATCAAGAGGCGGGTCAGGTTTTTGTTGAAGGTTATTTTGCTGATGGTAGAAAATCACAAAAAAGTGAGGTTGTTGTTTATGATGAGCAAGATAAATTATTATTGAGTGGCCAAACAGATGATAAGGGAGTGTTTGCTTTTATACCGACTCATAAGGGCGCGTTACGTATCACACTTGATGCGGGTTTAGGGCATAAAACGGAGTATGAATTAAAGGCTGATGAGTGGGAAGAGGTGAATAATTCTGTTCCAGCTATTTCAACTTCAGCCGCAAGTGAGCTGGTGCAAACGCAAGCGGTTACTTCTGAAAAATCTGAAGTGGTCACTCATTCAGCCGCAGTAGGGTTCGATGAAAAAGCTTTGCAGATCATGATCAATAAAGCGGTTCATGAAGCTAATACGCCTTTAATAAGAAGTCTTGAAGACGCGCAGAAAAAAGCATCAATGAGTGACATTATTGGAGGGATCGGTTTTATTTTTGGTATTCTCGGTGTCATACTCTATTTTCAGGCGCGTAAACAATAAGGAACGCGCACGTTCCTAAAGCCAGCAGTGGGTGGCTTGCTATTTGGTGATAATCAAGATCAGATAGCTTAGACTGAAAAGTGTCATAATGGCGATTCCTGACTGGCTCCATAGTGTCATCAATTTATTGGGGCGATCTTCCTTTTTGATTGTATCACCATGCATCACTTTATAGTTGATGTAGGCGATAACGGGCGCTGAAATAAAGGAGACAACGGTTGCGACGGTGACAATCAAACCCATCGCGCCGGATATGTTTTTGATGACTAGAAATATGGTGATTGTGCCTATAACGGCAACAGCCAGCAAAGTGCGGTAAACAGTTTTGGTAGCGCCGTGACGCGACTCATATTCCCCCTGTCCTTTCCATATGAAATAGCTCTCTTCCAATGTTCTGGGGTAGGCATCCAGGCACGTTAATGTTGTGCTGAACATGGTCGCTAACGCAGCTATACCAATGAGCGGATAGGCCCAGCTTCCCAGTGAGCTTGTGTACATATCAATGAGTTGACCTGCAAATACAGCGCCACTTTGTGAAGGTGGCTCACCACTGCCAAACATCACCATTGCACCGAGCGATAAAAAGGCCATTGCCAGAAGAGCCGTACCAAAAAACCCAACTCTAAAATCCAGCATCGCTTGGCGCATGGGCAAGCGACTTCCATTTTTACGGTTGCTCTCCTCAGACCAAACAGAATGCCAAACACTGACATCCATCGGTGCGGGCATCCAGCCAATGAAAGCCGCTAAAAAGATAAGGTCGGCGTGTTCATAAAGTTTGAAAAGTGGTGTCGCGCTGGGGTCAGTATCGCCTTGTGTGCTTAAAAGAACCATGCTTAATGCTGTGACGGTGGTCAGAGTTAAAATAATGATGATAGCTTTCATCATCTTGTCCAGCAGGCTGTATTGCCCAACATATAAAATGATGGCAGCGGCAATGAGCACCATAATGGCTGGAATGTGGGGCATATATTCAGCAGGTAAATTCAGGCCAAAAAAGTGAATGGCTATCGAGCTGGTGACGATGGTGACAGCGGCTTGAATCAGGCACATGGATAAAATAGTCATAATGACATAAATCGCCAATGCCCATTTTCCCAATGCGTGATAGCCATGCAATATGTTGCGCCCTGTCAGCGCAGTGTATTGAGGGCCAAATTTATAAAATGGATACTTGATCAAATGAATCAAAGGAATTAATAGCAGGAACAAAAATTCATAGCTTGCTCCAGCTTTGGTCGACATGACCAAATGCGATACACCGACCGCTGCGCCCGCGTAAAGAAGCCCCGGCCCTAAGCAGGACATTGTTTTTGAGAGTTTAGTGAACATGTTGATTCTCAGTTGTTGAATGTAAATGTTGAATATATCTAATCAAAAGAAGCATATCATGTGCTATTGGGCTAAGAGGGTCTATGACGAGGTAAGTGGTAATAAATGGCTGGTCAAGGTTTTTCATATCAAGTAAATAGGGCGAAAATTTTTCATCATGTGTGCCCACAGCCGGACAGAGAATACCCGAAATATATCTTTGATATTGATGAGTTTGAGTGGGGTTTAGCACCCCAAATAGTCAAGATAATTAATTTATAGTGTTATGTGGCTTGTTCGGTGCGTGCCTTGGCTGACATAAGTACTTGACGCAGCTCACCTTCCATTGATTCCAACTCTATGCTGGCTTTGGCGCGTGCGGCCTTGCCTTCTTCGGCAATTTGCAAACTGTCGTTGATTGTTCCAATCAATGCTTGATTCGCTTTTTTCACAGATTCGATATCAAATATACCACGTTCCATTTGTTTGCGTACTTCAATATTGGCGGTACGCAAGTTGTTGGCATTACTTTCAAGCAGTTCATTGGTCAGGTCGGTGGCACTTTTTACTGTTTTTGCGGCATCGCTCATACGAAAAATAGTGACGGCTTGTGCTAACTGATTTTTCCAAAGTGGAACGGTATTGGTCAGAGTTGAATTTATTTTGTTGATCAGCATTTTGTCGTTTTCTTGAACCATACGGATGCTGGGCAGGCTTTGCATTGCAACTTGGCGAGTCAGGCGCAGGTCGTGAATGCGGCGTTCCAGATCATCTCGGGCGCTGTGCAGGTCTCGCAAACTTTGTGCAGCGAGCAGGTTATCTTGATTGGCCTCGGCTTTTTGGGTCAGAGCGGGCACTTCTTCATCATTAATCAGGCGCAGCTTTTCATCACCTGCAGCAATGTAGAGTTCCAGATTGTGAAAATAATCGAGGTTAGCATCGTAAAGTTTATCTAATGAAATAATATCGGTGAGAATTTGGGTTTTGTGTTCTTCCAGTTGATCACTGATGCGATTGATCTGTTTCCCCACATCTTCATATTGATTTAGAAATTTTACAATGGGTTTTGCTTTGCCAAACAGTTTGGCAAAAAAACCTAGCTTCTTGTTTGGGTTGAGGTGATCAATATCAAAGCCTTTAATCGCAGTAATCATGTTGTTTAATGAATCACCGGCTTTTCCTAAGTCTTTATTACGTACACCTTCAAGCATATTTTCTGAAATGGTGCTCATCTCTTCTTGAGCTTTGCTGCCAAAAAACATAATGGTGGAGCGGTCACTGGTGTCGATTTCAGTCACTAAGGTTTGAAGCTTGGGTTGGTCTTCGGGGGTGGCTTGCTGATAAGTTGCAATTTCTTTGGGTGGCACTTTTGAAAGAACAGTTTCAGTGCCGGGGATCAGAGCAGGTTCCGCTATAGTCGTATTATTTTTTTGCATCATTTTTTCCTTGAACTGACAGATTTCAGGGGCAACCTGAGCAGTTACATTTGTTTTAGTTGGGTTTTTAATACTTCAATTTTGACATCAAGGTCAAACTGATCATTTTTTAATAGCTTGTTGTGTTGCTCATCAAAGGTTTTTTCAATGGACTCGAGAACATTGAAAAAATTTGTATCTAAAGCTTCGGTGGTGGCCTCTTTTTTGTGCGTTTTGGCATAACTTTCTGTGACTCGTTGCGTGCCATCCAGGTATACTTTTAAAAACTTTCGGGAACGAGAGAGGTCACCGGGATCATCAGCGATGATGGTGAGCACATTGCGAGCTTTGTTGATAATACGGTTTAGGCGTTGGTCGAATTCGATGTTGCCAATGCTTTTTTGTGCGGCTTCAATCGCACTGATTTTTATCTCTGCGGCTTCCAGTGCTTCAAAAAGTTCTGTTTGACTGCTTTCAAACCAGCGCTCACCGATTTTATTTCTGCGTGGGTCAAGTCCGTAATAAAAATAAAAGCCTAATAGTGTGGTGGAGCCCATCAGTATGCTGCTTAGCAGGCCATAATCAGCGAGCAAAAAAGCAGTCGCACCCGTAGTGATGGAAAGCAGTGATGCAGCCACTGTTTTAAAAGGTAAGCGAGGTGCGCGGGCGAGATGTTTCTGCTTGTATTGGTTTTCTTGTTTGAAACCACGTCGGGCAATAATTGCTGACAGCATAAAACCGCTGAATGAAGCTGCGGCCAGCAGTGTATTTAGAAAGTCCCCTTTGACCAGTGCAATGATGGCGGCAATAAAAATAGGTGTTGGCATGAGGTATAACCAAAGCCCTTTAAGACCCGCAGTGACTTTATTGGGATTTAATGTGTTTAGAATAGGGCGCATGGCTTTAAATATAAAAAGGAACTTGAATAGCAATCAGCCCGACAGTGGCTGATAATAAAATAAAACCAATAATTTTTTTTAATATGGGTGGCATAATTCAGCTTATGTCCTCAAAAAGAACTTATTGATTTCATATACTATACTCAACAACGCCCCTGCTCAATCGCATTGTTGGATATAAACATGGCTGAACCCTTTAAAAACTCATTTAATACAAAAATTATCAAAGGGATGGCTGAGCATTTTTTAAGTGCCTGGCCTGAGTTTGATCGTGTCGGCTTTGTTGAGACGGCAACACATCACCTAGACGCGTTGGAGCTTAAAGAGCGTTCCAACCAAATTGCTGAAGCGATGGCTCAATATTTGCCCTGTAATTTTGAAAAGTCAGGTGAAATCATTTTAGCCAGTCTCACGCCAGATGATGATGGGGATATATCAGGCATTACTGTTACCAGTGATGGTATTGCCGGTTGGGCGATTATGCCGATGACACATTATGTGGGCCTGCATGGGGCTGATAATCTTGAGCTTGCGATGAATTTACTTAAAGAGCTGACCAAACGTTTTACCTCCGAGTTTGGCATTCGTTTTTTATTGCAGGAAAAACAAGATGAAACTTTGGAAATACTGAACCAGTGGACAAATGATAAAAGCCGACATGTACGTCGTTTGGTCTCAGAAGGTACACGGCCACGACTGCCGTGGGCGATGCAGTTATCCGCTTTTGTCAAAGACCCAACGCCGCTGTTGCCACTGCTCGAAGCACTTAAAGATGACTCTGAAGAATATGTGCGCCGCTCTGTTGCGAATAGTCTCAATGATATTGCAAAAGATCATCCAGATTTAGTGGCTGAAATTGCAGAGGGTTGGTTGCTTGATGCGAATAAAGCTCGTGAAAAGCTTGTACGTCACGCTTGCCGTACTCTGATAAAACAAGGGCATAAAAAAGCCTTGAAAGCATTAGGTTATGGTCAGCCAAACGTAAAACTGAATCACTTAGTTGTTCTGACACCCACAGTTGATTTTGGTCAGAAGTTGATCTTTGAGTTATCACTGACATCCATGAGTCAAAATGCACAGCCATTGATTATTGACTACATTATTCACCATAAAAAAGCCAACGGAGAGATGACACCGAAGGTTTTTAAATGGAAAAACATTACACTTCATCCAGAAAAAACTATCACGGTACAAAAAAAACATGCGATTAAAAAAGTTACAACCCGCGTTTATTACCCTGGCGAGCATCGAATTGAAATTATGGTGAATGGCGTGAGTCAAGCTATCACTGATTTTGAACTACGTATAAAGCAGGACAGTTAATGGATAAAGAGAAATTCAGCTTGAGTGGTAAGCCTTTTATCGAGCTTTATAAATTGCTCAAAGTTTTGGGGTGGTGTAACAGTGGGGGTGAGGCAAAAACCCTGATTGTTAATGGTCAGGTTAAGGTCAATGGCGAGGTTGAGCTGCGCAAGCGTTGTAAGATAAAGCAAGATCAGATAGTTGAATTTGAAGGGAGTTTAGTGGAGGTTATGGACTGATTATTTTGATGGAAAATAGAGCTGAATACCCATTTCAGCCTCTATTTTTTATTAACTTCAAGTGTTTTTTACCGGTTTGTAAATTAGAGGACAATATTTCGCTCCATCTCAGTTTGGGCTACTCTATTGATTTGTAATAAAGTAAAGCGCCGATTGGTTAATTCTACTTTAACTTGACCGGGCAGGGATGAAATAATTTCATCCCTGTTTCCGTTAGCAACGGCGACAAAATATACTGATTCAGCCCCATTTTTTATCAATAATTTTACTTCGTCTAACTCCATTGTTTTAACACGTCCACCGGAATAAAACCGAGCAGAGAAGGGTGCTTTTTCAATATAGATAAGCGGCTGGGTGTCGTTAATTTTGTGTTCATTGTAATACGCTATCAGTGTTTTTTCCGTTTTAAGTTTATCAGGATAAAAATGTGCGTAGAAACCAATAAACATGACCACGAATGGTACAAATGCGACGGCAGTTATAAGGCCAGATTTAGCTGGCATAGTTGTCGTGTTTGATTTTGCCAGCAGCATTGCGATCAATATGGCAAGCGGTGCCAGTGCGGGCAGCTGATAAGTCCACAAAATATTGCCTGAAAAGGTAAAAAACAGACTGGGAAATAGTGCAAAAAGCAGGAGCAGGCGCTGTTCATCGCTTAACTTTTGTTTAATAAGTGGATTGCATTTTCTTGTGGCGATGCAACGCCAAATAAGCAAAATAATAGCGATCGGCCCCCAGGGAAGAGAGGCCCATATCCAATAGAGCCAAATCGTTCCAAAAGGCTGATCATGAGCACTGCCATAAAGATCACCGCTCCAGCCTGAATCGACAAAACGCAAAAAATGTTCGCCAACAATAAAGTAGTTGATAAAACCTGGGCTTTTCAGCTCCGCAGCAATATACCAGGGAAGAGAGAGCAGGGCGGTGAGAAGTATTCCGCGCACCCAGGGGATTTTACGTAGATCATGCCATTGCCATATTGCCCATAAAAAAATTGGGCCGCCGACCAATACAAGTGCCAGTGGTCCTTTTGCTAATAGACCAATAGAGAGGCCGACAAAAAACCACCAGCACCAAAGTGATTTGGGCTTCCTTAATGCAAGAATGATACTGACAAGAGAAAGAGTTGTGCCCAGTGCCAAAAAGGGGTCTGTTAACACGGCACCAGACATGACAAAGCTGAGCGCCATGGTAGAAAAAATTAGCGTACTGATCAGTGCTTGGCGATGTCCGGCGATATTGTATGTCAAGGTGTAGATCAGCCCCAGCATACCCAGATTTGCCAGCCATGATGGCAGACGTGCAGCGAATTCTGTCACGCCAAAGAGTTTAAATGAAAGCGCTTCTGTCCAAAATGACAACGGAGGTTTCCCCCAAAATGGCACGCCATAGTCGAACCACGGCGTAATCCAGTCGCCCGTTTCTGCCATGATGCGGGCAATTTCACCATATCTTGCTTCGGTGGTATCAATCATCGGCACCAAGATCATTGAAAACAGTCGGCTTAGAACGATGATTGCTAATAACCAGAATAGAAAATCAAGACGCTTGAGCATGAATCTCTTCCTCAGTGTGCTTAGTTTGGCTGTCTAATTTTATATTTTTGACTTCAGGAATATGTTCGATATCGCGGATTAGGTAGTTGGGTCGTTGTTTGCTTTCGATATAGGTTTTGCCGACATACTCACCCACAATTCCCAAAGCGATTAGCTGAATACCTCCCAAAAAAGTGATGATTGAGATCAGTGAGGGATAACCATGAACCGGATCACCCAGAATAAATGCTTTAAAGGCGATCCATAAACCAAAAATACCACCAACCAAAGCAGCAAGTATGCCCACACTCATTGACCAACGAAGCGGGCTAATTGAAAATGAAGTGATACCTTCGAGAGCCAGCCGTAGCAAGCCGAGATAATCCCATTTGCTTGCTCCTGCTGCGCGTGGGTCACGGTCATACTTTAATATTACGGTTGGCATACCAACCCAGGCAAATAGCCCCTTCATAAAACGATTTCTTTCTGGAAGTTGTTTTAAAGCATCAACCGCGCGGCGGCTCATCAGGCGAAAATCACCGGTATCGGTCGGTATTTGACAGTGACTCATACGCTGCAAAAGACGATAAAATAGATGTGCTGTAGTGCGTTTAAAGCAACTTTCTCCTGCTCGTGAACGTCGCTGCATCAGTACCACGTCGGCCCCTTTTCGCCATTGCGCGACCATTTCTGGAATCAGCTCTGGAGGGTCTTGCAAGTCCGCATCCAGAAAAACAACCGCCTCACCACGAGCATAATCGAGCCCTGCGGTGAGCGCAGCCTCTTTGCCAAAATTACGACTGAGCATGATAACGCGAATGGATGACTCCATGGTGGCTTGCATCGCCAGATACTCAGCACTTCCGTCTTGGCTACCGTCGTCGATAAATAGCAGCTCAGTGGCGATACCGAGTTGCTTTGTCACGGTATTCAGCCGCTGCAAACACAGTGGCAAAACTTCACGTTCATTAAAAACGGGAATAATGATGCTGAGTGTGGGCTGATGACGACTGTTCTCATTAAATAGACTGTGACTGATGCTCATTGAAGACAATCCTCTTGTATAAAAAATAGCTCATGAGTGCGATTGCTAAGGTCGTTATGCCCTGAGCAACAATGAGGGAGAGCTGGAAAACTTGGTAGAAAATGAGAAAAAAGGCGAGATTTAAAAACCATGTCAGCGTACAGATAGCGACATAGCGTAGAAGTGCAGAGCGATGCGCGACATTAGATTGAAAGGTCACATTGCGTTGCAGTATGTAATTGACAATTGCACCGATGAATGCACCGACAGCGGTTGCTATAGCAGGCAGAGTGCCCGAATTGACCATGAGAGCCATGACTAACCAATGGGAAGCCGTAGCCAAGCTACCCGATAGGGCAAATCGTATGGGCTGAATCAGTGAATTCCCTTTGGAAGTGTTGATGATTTGTTTACCTGCATTTATCATTTTAGCAGTGTAAACTTTTACTGTGTTGGAACTCATTACCATATGGAGAGGTGAACTTTTTCGCTCGCGTTGTGCAGTTATAGCAAACTCCAATTAAATGGGTTTTATCTAGATGTCACGTTACGAGAAAGCGTGAAATTTCAGCTGAATCAATTGAAATTTGAAAAAATTGTTGAGGTTTTTATGTGACGGGTAACTTGATAGTAAAACGGCTGCCTTTTTTTAAGCGACTGCTCAGACTTATATCGCCGCTGTGGGAGCGTGCAACCGCTCTGGAAAAACTCAATCCCAGACCACACCCATCATGAGTGCGGCTCTGATCACAGCGGAAAAAACGATCGAATACCCGCTCTTGATCGTCCTTTGGAATACCCATGCCTGTGTCCATTACCATAATTTCGATATTCTTCTTGGTACAGGTTAAAACGACATCCACCCTGCCATTAGCTGAAGTATATTTTATAGCGTTGTCCAAAAGATTGGCGAGCATACGTTGCAGATTTTGAATGTTACCGTAAACGTAGCAACTATTATCCAGACGACAAGCCAGCTTGATGCCCTTTTTCTCGGCCATCGTTTCAAAGAGTTCACAGGCATCTTGAACCAGATGTGAGATGTTCACTTTTTGTTTCAGTAATTGAATTGTGTCAGCTTCAGCCTCTGCAACATCAAGCGCTGAATTGATCATTTGCAATAATCGGTCACACTCTTCTATGGTATCTGATGCAGCAGACTTGAACTCCTTAGGGGTGTTTTCGTTTGACAGTGTCGTTTCTGAAATCACTCTGATACGTGCCAACGGACTGCGCAAATCGTGCGCAATATTATCGGTCATTTCTGTCATCTCGAATATCAAGACCCTTATCCTGTCGAGCATGGCATTAAATGTATTAACCAGTTGTGTAATTTCATCTCCTTGTGCAGAGACAGAAACACGTCGATCTAATTTTCCTTTTTCTATTTCCGAAGCAATACGGCTGACTTCTTTAATATCTTTGACGGCATGCCCTGCCATTAACCAACCTATTCCAAATGCAATTGGAATGACAATTAAAAACATGCTGATGAAGACATTGGACAAAAATGTCATTATATCCTGTATATCTTCCGTTGATTCACCGGTATACAGCAGAATATCAGGCGCAATTAAATCGTGAATGGTTTTAGCTTTATATTCTGTTTCTTGAATACTTATAGTTTGAAAGATAGGTTTGCTGGTGGAAAATACTTGTTTAATAATGTGCTGGTTTTCAGGTAAAAATTGCCAATGAGATAAATCAGAGCTATAAATCTGAATGCCTTCATTGTTAAATAGCTGGAAAAAAAAATCTTGCTCCTCTCCTAGACTTATTTCTCTCTCTATCTCCCTCTTAACTCCGTCCAGCCCTTCGTTTTGGTACAATATTTGAAATTCGACGGTACCCTCAAGAAGGTCATCCTCTATGTTTTGGTCTAATATTTTTTTGAGTGAAAAGTAGGAGGCATTAAAAATGATCGTTATTAAAATAATAACAACTAACGTGTACCAAAAGGTTAACCTGAATGCCAGAGTATTAGGGAAACGAATCATTTTTATTTTTTAAAGACGTAACCAAGACCACGTATTGTGTGGATTAAAGAGGTACCAAAATCCTTGTCTACCTTTTCTCTAAGTTTACTAATACGTGCTTCTACGACATTGGTTTGTGGATCAAAATTATAATTCCAGACACGTTCCATAATCATGGTTTTTGAGACAACGTTCCCAGCATTGCGCATAAGATATTCCAAAAGTGTAAACTCTTTAGGTTGCAGTTCTATTTTCTTTCCTTCGCGAATGACTGTTCTTGCCAATAAGTCGAGTGATAAGTCATGAGCAGTTAAACGGGTCGTTTCACTCACATTACTGGATCGTCGCAAATGTGCTTGTATGCGTGCTAATAATTCACTAAATGAAAACGGTTTAATGAGGTAGTCATCACTGCCACTTTGCAGCCCTTTTACACGATCATCAACAGATCGTTTAGCACTGACAATAATAACGGGTGTCTCGATGTTCTGTTTACGCATCCTTTCTATAATCGACAATCCATCCAGTTTAGGCAACATAATATCAATGATGTTGATATCGTAGCTATTATTGAGTGCGAGATCCAACCCTTCTAGTCCGTCGACAGCATGATCGACACAATAGCCTGCTTCTTTCAATCCCTTAACAATAAAGTTAGCAATGACCAGGTCGTCTTCGATAACTAAGATTCTCATTACAGTAATTTTTCCTACTTTAATGCAAAACCTGCATCATATTTTTTAAACATGATAGTTCTTTATACATTGTATTAAAAACCCTCAAGCTGATCCCAGACGAAAGGGTTGAGATTTGTCACGTTAAAATTACGGGTTAGAATGTGTGTGAATACATAATGGATATTTCGTTAGTATCACCAAATTTGTATATAGACTCCCCTTCTCCCCCTGCACTATCGGTAAAGCTTAATTGTCTTCCAGTATTTTTTTGAAGTGACAATGACAAATAACTATCAGGCACCAACTCATAATCAAGTTGAATGCCAAGGCTGTTATACTCGTCCTCTAAATAACCACCTTGCATGCCAGTCACTGGGCTGCTGTCAGAAAGCCTGATTGTGTTAGTTCCGCTTTCATTATAAAACATAGTCGTCGAAAACTCTTCAATGAAGTGATAAGTCAAACTTGTCTCTGGAAATTCACTGCTTATTTCAAACTCACCTGACCAGCCATCTTTGCTGTCATGATTCCACTCGATTTCAAGATCTACTCCAAGCTCTCCTCCCTCCGCATCTAAATATTCATAGTTTGTATTTAATGTAAAATGCCACTGTTTCGATGCTTCATAAGTAAAATCGACACCTACTTCATACTCATTTGATTGACTTCTCTCTTTTTCAAAGGAAGATTCAGCTTCAACATAATATTGAAGTTCCCATTGGTCGTTTACTTCTTGCTCATAAGCAGCACCAAATTGCAGCGTGTTGAAAGTACTCCAGGGAGTACTGGTTATACCGGAAACAAAAGGAAGGCTTTCCGAGTTTGACCAGTTATAATTCCACCTTTCGAAACCAAATGAAAAGCTTAAGTCATTTTTTTCGTACTCAGCCTCAATAAGCACACCAGAGGTGCCAACTTGTGCATTTCCTATATTCGACTTCGAATCACCTACACTAAAGAATTCAATTTCGATGTTGCTTTCAACACCGCTGTCAGAGTGGCCACCACTGGCAAAGGCGGCGGCTGGCAAACCAAAAACAAAAAAATAAGTGAGTAAAAAAAACCACTTTCTAAATATTTGATACTGCATACTATTTTTTTCCTTCTTTCTTTGTTTAAAGGTATATTTCACAACTTATATTTACTTTGAAATGCGATTTTATAAGATAGACATCACCTGAACATTACCAGTAAATTACCAAATGGTGATCTTGTCTTTACTTATCAAGGATGATTATGAAAAGAGCAAATATTGTATTGTATTTATCTGTTTTTGCTTGGAGCGGAGTTGTGGCTTCAGTGCCTGAAAGCGAAGTTTATTTTATCTTGGACGGTAAAGTGGTGAAGGTCGATGATAGTGATAGCTTAAGTCTGCGTGGGTGAGGAATCAGGCGAGTTATTCGGCTGCAAAAAGAACAAAAGAAGCCGGTTTAGGCGTTTGGCAGCAGGATGAGCCTGTTTATCCGAGTGATTGGCGGAAACGATGTTGGAAGCATAAGCAGTGTTAGATGAACGTTCATAAAATAATAAGGTCTCATTTCTTCATGATTTGATATAATGCGATCATTTATACCATTTGCTTTATACAACTCGGAGTCAGTTTTGATGCTTGGCTGTGAGTTCCCGCATGATATCTTTAAGAAATATTTGATAGCTATATTTTATTACCTAAGTTTTTTGAGTACCTAATTTTATGACATTTTCTTCCCTTGGTTTATCCGACTCTCTTTTGCGTGCCGTCAGTGAGCAGGGTTATGACACCCCTTCTCCCGTACAAAAAGAGGCGATTCCTGCAATACTTGCAGGGCGCGATGTGATGGCGGCTGCGCAGACCGGAACAGGTAAAACAGCAGGTTTTACTTTGCCGTTATTGCAACAGTTGTCAGGTGGCGAGAAAGCAAAACCCAATTGTGTGAGGGCGTTAGTATTAACCCCAACACGCGAATTGGCCGCACAGGTGGCTGCAAGTGTAGCGACCTATAGCAAGCACCTTTCACTGACTTCAACGGTGGTGTTTGGTGGTGTAAAGATTAATCCGCAGATGCAAAAGTTGCGTGGTGGAGTGGATGTGTTGGTGGCAACACCTGGGCGTTTACTGGATCTTTTTAATCAGAATGCGGTTAAATTTTCCCAAGTGGAAATATTGGTTCTGGATGAAGCAGACCGTATGCTGGATATGGGGTTCATCCGTGATATTCGCAAAATTCTTGCTGCGTTACCAAAATATCGCCAGAACTTACTCTTTTCAGCCACGTTTTCTAATGAAATACGCCGCTTGTCTGGTGGTATTTTGCATGACCCGATCCAGATCGAAGTGAGCCCACGCAATGCGGCTGCGAAGAGTGTTAAGCAAACTATTTTTGAAGTGGATAAGAGCAGTAAAACTGCTCTACTGAGCTTTCTAATCAGTGATAATAATTGGCAACAAGTATTGGTGTTTACCCGCACTAAACATGGTGCGAACCGTCTTACACAAAAGCTTGAGCGAGATGGCATCAAAGCGGCGGCGATACACGGCAATAAAAGCCAGGGCGCACGAACCAAAGCTTTGGCGCAGTTTAAGTCGGGAGCCGTTCGTGTATTAGTGGCAACTGATATTGCCGCGCGTGGTATTGATATTGAACAATTGCCCCATGTTGTCAATTTTGAATTGCCCAATGTTGCTGAAGATTATGTGCATCGTATCGGGCGTACCGGACGTGCAGGCTCTGAAGGTGAAGCGATATCTTTAGTGAGCGCCGATGAAGCGAAGTTGTTGCAAGGAATTGAAACCTTGATTCAACAACGTTTGCCACGTGAAACTGAAGTGGGTTTTGAACCTAAACATACGGTACCACTGACAGAACCTCGTAAAGGTGGCCCCAGAACCCCTAAAAAGCCAAAGAAGCCAAAAATTCGTCATGAAGGACACAGTGCTGATTCTAAGCATCGTGGGCATGGTGGTGGCCAAAATGAAAAATCAAGGTCAGGTTCAGGTCACTCAAGAACAAACCACTCGAGATCAACTCGGTAGTTATTCGTTAGTTTAGGAGCGATTATGGCGATTCAGTGGTATCCCGGCCATATGCACAAGGCTCGCAAGAAGATTGTTGAGGCGATGCCAAAGATTGATATTGTCATTGAGGTGATGGATGCGCGGCTGCCTTTTAGTAGTGAAAATCCACTGGTCACTGAACTTCGAGGCAATCGTCCCTGTATTAAAATTTTGAACAAAAGTGATTTGGCTGATCCTTTGGTCACGAAGGCGTGGCTGGATCACCTAGAGCAGGAGCGGGGTGTGAAGGCTTTAGCAATGACTTCAGAAAAGCCTGGACAGATTCGAAAAATATCGAGTATTTGCAGGCAGATGTTACCTAAAAAAGTCCAGAAAGAGCAGCGTATTCGTACCATGATTATGGGAATTCCCAATGTTGGTAAATCGACATTGATTAATATTCTCACCGGAAAAATTATTGCAAAAGTAGGTAATGAACCTGCTGTTACAAAATCTCAGCAAAAAATCTATTTAGATAATGGCATTGTTCTATCGGATACCCCAGGGATTCTCTGGCCCAAAATTGAAGATGAAAATAGCGGGTATCGTCTTGCCGTGACTGGAGCAATTAAAAATACAGCCATTGAGTATGAAGATATTGCACTTTATGCTGCTGGGTTTTTATTGGAAAGCTATCCACAGCGTGTAATGGATCGTTACAAATTGAAAAAAATACCTGAAAGCGATGAGCAGCTTCTGGATATTATCGGCAGAAAAAGAGGTGGTTTGCGACCGGGTGGAGTTGTTGATCTGCATAAAGCATCAGAAGTTTTGATTCATGATCTTAGGTCGGGTGCTTTGGGACGTGTGAGTTTAGAGCATCCGGTATAAGGCATTCAATTTCCATGACTGTCTCACTCAATGCGGCCAGCTCTTCGCCATAGGTGGTGGGCCGACACCTATGGAATCAATCTGGATTGCGCCAATAGATTTGCAGTTCCCAATAAAAAGAAAAAACATAAGAAAAGTGTTTTTTCTATAAAGTTTGATTTGAGATGTCGAGTAGACATTGATGCCCCTTTTATTCTCATTTTATGGATTTATTGTTGTAGTTATTTTTGTAGAGTCTGCATTTGAAGCGCGATCCTCGATATTTGCCGTAATATCCACTGTAAAATTACTGTCAATTGTATATGCGCTCAGGTCAGCATTGATGGTGATTGTATTGTCTGGCGAGTCGGCAAAAACAACCGTGTTGGTAATCGGGGTGTCGTCGTCAATTTTCATGACTGTCTCACTCAATGCGTCCAGCTTTTCGTCATAGGTAATGGTGACACCGATGGAATCAATCTGGATTGTGCCAAGAACGGCGGCCATACTTACCGTGACCGTCCGTACTATCTGGTCTGCTGCATTGCTGGCGGCATCGCTCACATTGTAGGTAACTGTATAGTCTCCTGCCTGATCTGTATTGACTGCACTGGCATCAACGACGATATTGGCGGTGATGTCACCGTCTAGATTGTCCGTAGCAGTTGCGCCCAGTTCGGTATAGGTATTTCCTACTATGATAGCCTGGGGGTTTGCTCCTGTTAGAGTGATGACGGGCTTGGTGGTATCCATGGGGTCAGGGTCGCCACCGCCATCACCGCCGCAAGCCGCAAGCCGCAAGTGTACTGCTAAGGACAAGAATTGCGAGTGTGTGTTTAATTTTAATCATAAGTTTCTCCAATGTTTCATGGGGTTATGGGTTGGTTATTGATGTGCTGAAGTCTGCGTCGATATTGACATCAATTGTTGATGTCTGGTTTTCAAGGGTTGCGGTTAGTGTCACCAGTGTTGTGCCGTCCGGCACTGTGACGGTGATGGTGAAATCACCATTGGCTTGAACAACACCCGTAGCCGAACCGGATGTCAGAGCCGTCGCATTGGGGATATTGCCAGTGATCGTGATGTCAAGATTTGTGACAGTTGGAGCGGTGATATCCTCAACTGGAGTAGTCGCTATTTCACTTACAAACGGTACTATCGCAAATTGAGGTGAGTCAGCATAATTGGGTTTAACCGAACGCCCCTCAAATACTTGCCAAGCTAAAGCAGCGTTTGGGTACGAAGTTTCTGTGGCTATTGCTAATGCAATCTGTAAATTTGCAGGGTAACCTACTGTACTACCTGCGTATCCATACATTTCCCCTAAAGACAACCCTAGGGCATCTGCCATAGATTGGCTACCACATTCCAAACCAGTAACTTCAGGATGTTTTACATTTACAGTTTCATTATAGACTTCGGCAAAAGTGGTGTATAACGGATAATCAGAACCATCTCTCACTATTAAGGAATAAGGAGACCCTAATATCCAACAATAATCTGCATTGGTCATGCGCTCTACGGCTGATGTTACTTTCCACTCTAATAACGGGCTTGCATCTTGAAAACCCAACGCTTTTAAGTAACCGATAGACCAAGTAAAAAAATCATCCATCCAAGATGGATTTCCTCTTTTTTCAGCGTGATTTATGGCATAGCTTTCAGTTACAAACCCTAAAGGATTGAAGGTGGTGGAATCCACTAAGTACCTATTATTATAGTATGCAAGATTGTTATTGATAACATCTATATAGTAACTTTTTAGTGGGTGACCATCTGGCGTAATATAAGCTGCTTGCCCTATAGTTCGTAACATCCACGCCTGACCTCTAACCTGATTAGCTTTTATTAGACCTTCTTCATGATTTCTATCAACAGGGTGATTCCAAAGTATATTGAAACTTGACCAAAACATAAGTTCTTCGAGGTAAAAATGATCACCAGTAATTAAATAAGGAGTGTAAGCAAATGAAGGTTGATGTGCTGTATCGTGTGAGTATGGAGAATTGCAGTCACCATCATCACAACGAGGAAAGGCTTCGTTCCGCCCTGTGTTCGGATTAGTTGTACTAAAGCCACCTGCAAGAACCGATGCATAAGGATAATCTAACACCGATATTGGAAGGTCTGTGTTTTGGTCGCGATAGTGAATAGACCAACTACCACCAGAAGTACCAATTTTCATCATTCCGTCTTTGGCTCTTTTATCCATACTCAACAGATAAAGAGAACTCCATTTGTGTAATGGCCCAATCTCTGGGCGACCACCACCGCCAAGCATATAAGGGTTAATAACTGAAACCCCCATTGGTTCAGTGTTTGAGGCGTTAATCTCACTTTCAACACTGCTTAAAGTTGTTTCAGGTATTTGTAACGATAGGTCATAATTTGGAAAAGCACGTGTTTGCATCAAATAGTTCTTGTCAAAAATCACATCTAAACCTGTGCCACCGTTATTCCAAAAGGTTTTTTTCCATCTAGCTTGGCTAAAATGCTCTAAACCTGCTTTGTTATAAACCGATTGACCTTCTACATTCACTGTAACGTTGTAAGTAAAATCTTTTGGACTGGCAACATACGACCAACTGTTTTCAACAATCACATCCAGTTTTGTTTTGGCAAATCCTGCATAGGTTCTGACGTTAAAACGAACAGTAAGATGTGGATGAACTACACCTTGAGCGTTCTTGACCGAAGCCCGAACCAGCCATTCAGCAGCCAGCGGACCTTCGAGCCAGTTTTGTACATTCCCTTCGGCGATACCGTCTGTCAGGCTTGCGGTATAATTTACGCCCTCCAACACGAAATCAACGGAAGAAGTAAACTCGGAAGACATCAAATCAGCGAGTTGCAGATTACTCCCCGGCAATGGTGATTGTCCAGCTTCCAGGTTGATATCTACCAGCTCATTAGCATTGATGTTATCCAGTTTTAAGGACAGGATAGCGTGTCGTAGCGAACCGTCCGCGTGCGTGCTTTTTTTATTCACCTGTAAAGGTAGTGTGCCGCCACCTGAGCTGGCAACAAGGCTGCTTGTAGTAGCTACATCACCTTGCTTGAATACATGACCAAAGGTGATGTGCTCATTTGTGTGACTATTGCCGGTTTGCTCCTGAATTTGAATGCTAACAACACTTTGCGCAAATACACTATTGCTACAAATGAGTATAAAAATGCAGACCTTTGCTAAAATAATTGCTTTGTTCATTATAAATTACTCCTGCGTATGAGCGGATTATTGGGTGGTTATTGATGTGCTGAAGTCTGCGTCGATATTGACATCAATTGTTGATGTCTGGTTTTCAAGGGTTGTGGTTAATGTCACCAGTGTTGCGTCGTCCGGCACTGTGACGGTGAAATCACCATTGGCTTGAACAACACCCGTAGCCAAAATTACTTGTCCACTACAATCAAACATTTAAACTGTGGGAAGACAGGGGGAAATTTTCCCAGTCCATGCCCTATAAACTATTCTCTAAATTAATTTTATTGAGCTCTCTTCATTAACAAATAAAACTTTCAAATTAATGAGTTGCTTTAAGTCTCGCATATGAAAAAATAATTTCATATGACGTTCATCACACTGCTTGCAACTACATATTGATGGGGTACAGCCTGCCCCGATTAATAGCGTCTGTGAGCTTCACCGCTTCCACTGAGGTTTGACGGACGGTTTTTGAGTCAGATTTAAGTATGTGAAGGGAGCTGTCTGGCATGGAAGCTACTTAAAATCTGTAGCTATTTGTATGATTTAGAAAAAAGCTTTAATCTATAAAACGCAGTTGTACTACAGAGGTTCAACTGCGTTTTATAGGTTTTAAAGATGGTCGTTTTAGAAGAGGAGTAACTCATGCCAGAATATCGTTCCAGAACCACTTTTCATGGCCGCAATATGGCCGGTGCTCGTGCTTTGTGGCGTGCCACAGGAGTGAAAGAAGGGGATTTTGATAAACCACTGATTGCGGTGGCGAACTCTTTTACACAGTTTGTTCCGGGTCACGTTCATCTGAAAGACATGGGTCAATTGGTTGCACGGGAGATTGAAAAAGCGGGCGGTATTGCTAAAGAGTTTAATACTATCGCGATTGATGATGGAATCGCCATGGGGCATGCTGGAATGCTCTACAGTTTACCCTCACGTGAAATCATTGCCGATTCTGTGGAGTATATGGTGAATGCACATTGTGCGGATGCGATTGTTTGTATTTCCAATTGCGACAAGATTACTCCGGGCATGATGAACGCTGCATTACGTTTGAATATTCCGGTGATTTTTGTTTCTGGTGGCCCCATGGAGGCAGGAAAAATTCAAAAAGGGGGGCAGGAAATTCACCTGGACTTGGTGGATGCGATGGTCGCTGGTGCAAGCCATGATGTGAGTGATGAAGATAGCTTGCAGATGGAACGCTCGGCTTGTCCAACCTGTGGCTCATGCTCTGGCATGTTTACCGCCAACTCGATGAACTGCTTAACAGAAGCGTTAGGGTTGTCTCTGCCAGGTAATGGTACTTTGGTGGCCACCCATGCTCGGCGCAAAGAGCTGTTTCTTGAAGCGGGTCGCAGCATTGTTGGCTTGGCTAAACGCTATTATGAGCAAGGCGATGACTCGGTGCTGCCTCGAAATATTGCTAATTTTAATGCGTTTGAAAATGCGATGAGCCTGGATATTTCGATGGGTGGTTCAACGAATACGATATTGCACCTGTTGGCCGCAGCACAAGAAGGTGAAATTGATTTTACGATGGATGATATTGATCGCCTGTCGCGTGTCGTGCCTAATTTGTGCAAAGTTGCACCCAGTACGCCTAAGTATCATGTTGAGGATGTTCACCGTGCAGGCGGCGTTATGAGTATTCTTGGCGAGCTGGATCGTGCCGGTTTGATTCATCGTGATGTTCCGACGGTTCATACTAAAACTTTGGGTGATGCGATTGATCAATGGGATGTTCAGCTGAATTCATCTCAAGATGTTGAAGTATTTTTCAAAGCTGCTCCAGGTGGAGTTCCAACAACTGAAGCATTCTCTCAAGACTCTTATTATCCTTCACTGGATCAGGATCGTAAAAATGGTTGTATCCGTGATAAAGAGCATGCTTACAGTCTGGATGGTGGTTTAGCTGTACTGTTTGGCAATATTGCGGAGGAGGGCTGTGTGGTAAAAACAGCCGGTGTTGATGATAGTATTTTGAAATTTTCAGGCAGAGCACGCGTGATGGAGAGCCAAGAAGCGGCTGTTGAAGCGATGTTGAATGACAGTATTCAAGCGGGTGACGTGGTTGTCGTGCGTTACGAAGGGCCACGCGGTGGCCCTGGAATGCAGGAAATGCTCTATCCGACAACCTACCTGAAATCTCAAGGTTTGGGTGCAGTTTGTGCGCTTCTGACCGATGGGCGTTTTTCGGGAGGCACATCGGGTTTGTCGATTGGTCATGTATCGCCTGAAGCGGCTGAAGGTGGAGCGATTGGTCTGGTTGAAGAGGGAGATACCATTAATATTGATATTCCAAACCGAACCATTCACCTGGATATCTCTGATGAGAAATTGGCAAAGCGCCGCTCAGTGATGGAGGCGAAAGGAAGTCTTGCATGGCAGCCGGAAAATCGTGAGCGTTATGTTTCGAAAGCATTGCGTGCTTATGCTTCGATGGCAACATCTGCTTCAAAAGGGGCGGTACGAAACATCTAGCTCTAATATCGCGTAACGCAATTAAAATACCCTTTCCTACTTTTAGGACGGGGTATTTTTTTGCCTGACAACATCTGTTTTTTGAAAGAAATGGGATGAATCTCTCATTCAGATATTTATAAAAGTCATCTGAATTGTCGATAGAGTAAGTCAGATATTACCTGTTTTCATTAGGAGGTTGTATGCGGCTTACTGCAAAGCATGTGCTGATTATTTTATTGCTGACATTATTTTATTCACATCCTGCTTTTTCGGATTTTCCCCGACCGTTAAATTTCCAGCCTGGCGGTAATACTGGAATGCCAGGAAATTGTGGTGTGGGAGGAGGTTTTGGTGATATGTGTGATTCGGGTGCGGCTGAACCGGATGACACACCATTTTTTCAAGATCTTGTAATGGTGGATGGTGTGCAGTATTGGCATCAGATTATTGGTGATCCTGCAACAGGTTTTGCTTATGAAATTTATGTTGAAAGTGCGGGAGGGAGCTACTCTAATAGCGGTGGAAAACCATCGGCTTATCGTTTGAGTAATTATGAGCAGCAAAGTGGAAACGGATTTGACCCGTTAGGACGCAATCCAGGCAATGGCGTTGAATTTACTGGAAATGGTACGGGTGATCCAACAAAAGTTGTGATGCGTCAGGTTATGGGTGGCGAGTGGGATGAAAAAAACCGTACCTGGAGTTGTGGTGGTGCTGCTTTTTGTTATGAATTTATTAAAGCTGACCTGAAATTAAAACCCAAAATTACTCAGCAAATTAATGATAGCGCTGAATATATGCAAAGTTTTTTTGAGTTGGATATGAGTAATAGCGCATATGATAATGATGCGCTTGCCGGTGAAATTATAAACATCATGAAAATTAGTGACCCTGATCTGCCTCTGGAGAGCCCTGGGTCTGGTTACTTCGATATGGCCATTGACAGCCAGGCGGGAGGTTCCAATGTGACTGGAGGTCGTTATACCTATACGCCAGGTGCGGGCTGGGTTGATCAAGGTGATGGGGGTATCGGTCAAGATTTTACCACTTGGAAATATGAAGCAGGAACATACCAGTATGTGGGAAGCGCAAAAAGTTTACTTAAAGAGGTGTGGGACGTTGTAGAAGGCCCTATTGAATAGTAAATTAATTCATTCTGAAAATATTGTAACTTTATGTGGTGTATTGCACGAGCTTTGCGGTAATTATTGTTAGACTGTCAAACACTAAGGGAACAACAAGATTCCCAGTAGAAACTAGAGGTTTTATGTCTGATAAATACGAATTTATTACAACAAAGTGGCAATATTTATTTAATGCTGTAATAAAAAATCTTGAAATGGCATTTCTGACTGTCGTTGGTGCAGTAGCTGCGAACGTAGCAATTGGCTTCTTTGATCAATCAACACCTATTAACGTTAATAAAATTGCACTTGGCGCTGTCTTTATGCTTGTAGTTATGCTGATATATTCGGTAGGTCACTACTGGGTCAATATAAAACTATTAAAATATGATTTACCCCTCTTGGTACTTGATGACAAAGGTATAACTTTTCAAGAGTTTGGTGGGGAAAAAAAGTATTCTTGGAGTGAAGTTACAAAAATAACTGTACGAGGTGCTTTTAGAAAAATAATAAAGTTGAATGAGCGTAGAGGGGCTATTGATGTTATAGACTATTATTTGTTTGAACCGAAGCAAAGATTGAAACTGTTAAAACTGTTGAATTCTAGAGTAGGTGAAAAATCATCCCACTCATAATGGTCGGTTGATGTGTGGTGTTATAGGTCAATAATTACAAAAAAGGTGAGAGTGATGGTGAACAAATTAACACTGAGTGTTGTTGTGGCGTTGATGACGGTGGCGGTCGTAGGTTGTGCGCAACAGGTGAAACAAGTGGGTATGACTTCGGCTAATAAACAAGTCGATGTTGAAAAATTGTTCATTGTAGATTGTTTGTTGCCGGGGCAAGTGCGTAAATTAGGTGGCCAAATGAGCTACCTGACACCGCGCCTTCCGATCAAAACATCTGCCATTGATTGTGAAATTCGGGGTGGGGAATATGTCGCTTATGATCGTTCTGATTATCGGACGGCATTAAAAGTTTGGCTTGATGGCGCTAAAGCGGGGGATCCAGAAGCGCAAACCAATGTCGGTGAAATTTATGAAAAGGGGCTGGGTACTCAGTCTGATTATCAATCTGCGTATGCCTGGTATAAAAAAGCAGCCGAACAAAATTACTCCAGCGCTCAAATTAATTTGGGTTATATGTATGAAAAAGGTCTGGGTATTGAGAAAGATGTTGCGAAAGCACTGAATTGGTATCGTAAAGCATCAGGTCTTACGGATGATGATCTGGAGTTTTCATCAACCATTGAAGTCACAGTGGCATCACAGGTGGAGCAAAAAACTCAAAAATTAAGAGAAGAGATTGAGCGCCGTAAACAAGAGGCACAATTACTTCGCCAGCAACTGGATAAAACCGAGAAAAAACTCAAATTACGTAAAACAGCCTTAAGCACAGCAGAAAACAGAGTTGTACGTTTAAATAAACAGTTAAAATCTCTAAATACAGAGGGCGCCAAGAGTAAGTTAAAAGCTGTAAAACAGGAGTTGGTACAGGAAGAAGCAAAAATTATAACTCAGCAGAAAGAGCTGGACTGGCTCCAGACAGAGCTTAAACAGCAAAAAACTGGACTTAAAAAAGAGCTGGAATCAGTTAAGGTTCAAGAGCATCAGCTAAGTGAAAATCAGGACTCTGAGTTGGCAGGGCCTGTTATAGAAATCATTGACCCGCCTGTTGTGGTGACTCGTGGAGTTCCCAGTGTGAAATTACGTACTTTCGTGAAAGAGCGTCTAATTGTGGGTAAAGTGACGGCACCGGCTGGAATTCTTGCGATTACAGTGAATGATCAACCTCAAAAACTGGCACATAATAATGTCTTCAAAGCCAATATTGAGATTGAAAAAACAGATACAGCAGTCTCAGTGGTTGCTGTCGATAAACAAGGCAGACGAGCCACTGTTGATTTCATGTTCATCCCTAAATTTCGTAATGCCCCTGCAACAGTTACAAAACCTCTGGATAAAGCGCAGTCACGGCGTGTGAGTTCAATTGATTTTGGCTCTTACTATGCTTTGATTATTGGTAATAACCGATATCCAAAAATGCCTGACTTGGCCACTGCTGTATCAGATGCTGAGCGCGCTGAAAAAGTATTACGAGATCAGTATGGGTTTAAAACAAGCCTGTTATTGAATGCAACGCGATATGATATTTTGTCTGAATTAAACAGGTTGCGTGAGCAGTTAACCGATCAGGATAACTTGCTGATCTATTACGCAGGCCATGGTGAGATTGATCGGATTAATATGCAGGGGTATTGGCTGCCTGTGGATGCAGAGCCGAATAGTACTGCAAACTGGATCTCCAATATCTCAATTACAGAGCAGTTAAATGCAATGAAAGCCAAGCATGTGCTGGTGGTTGCTGACTCTTGTTATTCGGGTTCATTAACACGCTCATCTCTTGCTAGACTCGATATTGATCTGACGGATGAAGTGCGTCAAAAATGGATGGGTGTCATGGCCAAAACACGTTCGAGAACAGTGTTAACATCAGGAGGAATAAAGCCCGTAATGGACAGCGGTGGTGGTAGCCACTCTATTTTCGCTCAAGCATTTTTTGATTCTCTGGAGTCTAATGAAAATATAATGGAAGGTTATAAAGTCTATCGTGATGTGGCTGATAAAGTGCATATAACAGCAGCAAAATTCAATATTGAACAAACGCCTCAATATGCCCCCATTCGTCACGGCGGGCATGAGTCGGGTGAATTTCTTTTTGTGCCTGTGAAGTAAGTTTGTAATTGTTCAAAGTGAAAAATGTGAGCGTAAATATGTAAACTGTTGGTTTTAACGTAGAAGTGCTGGACTTCAGAAAGAATCTGAGTCGTGGCTATAGTTTTAATTAGCTATGCCGATAATGAAGCCTTACTCCTTTTGGAGTGAGGTTTTTTTTGTCATATTACTTTCATAAAATAGTGTTGGAATAACCCGTTAAATAGATTGAAAAATAGATAATACAATTTATGTGATGATGCTCACGAACAGGTGATGAACTTTAATAATAAAGTGATCTCTTAATAATTTTAATGATATACGGAGAAAGAAACATGTTTGATACTGTGTTACGAGTGACCGACTCGGATGAATCGAATGAAACAGAGCAGCGCTCTCTGGATCAAGAACTTTTTAATGCGGTCAGAGATTCTTCTCTGAGCGAAGAGCTGGATGATGATGAATGCAGGAAACTGATTGGTATTGTCGAGCTTCACGTTTTAAAAGATAAAGCTTATCTGATTAAAGAGGGTTGCGATAGCCAATATTTGTATGGAGTTATGAGTGGAACGCTGGTCGTTGCAAAATCAGATGTTCAGGGCTGTGTGACGCTGGATACACGCAAAGCTGGAAGTATTGCAGGGGCTTTAAGTTTTGTGACTGGAAAGCCACATACTGCTTCAATAATTTCGAGAGGTGAATCGCGCGTATACAGCTTTGAACGAATGGATTTCGAAAGCTTGATGGATACGGAACCGCGCCTTGTTTATAAAGTGATGAAAGCCATTATGCGTGATATGCATGAAATAATTTTGCGAATGAATATTCAACATGTTGAATTGACGAACTATATTAGCAAGCAACATGGAAGGTATTGAACAGTGCTCCAAGTTGCTGCGTAAGTCAGCAATGAGGGAATAACAAAATCAGCCCCTTATGATTTTGTTATTCAGCAGGGTGGAGCTTAACCAAAGCGCCCCGTAATATAGTCTTCCGTTAGTTTGTGCTTGGGGTTAGTGAAAATCTGTTCGGTAGGGCCCACTTCAATTAATTTACCCAGGTGAAAGTAAGCTGTACGTTGTGATACACGAGCGGCTTGTTGCATTGAGTGAGTAACGATTACAATAGTATATTGCTCACGTAACTCATCCATGAGTTGCTCAATAATCGCTGTTGCTATCGGATCAAGTGCAGAGCAGGGCTCATCCATTAGAATGACTTCCGGATCGACTGCAATAGCTCGGGCGATACATAAACGTTGTTGCTGACCGCCAGAGAGCGCAGTGCCTGGCTGATCCAGTCGATCTTTAACTTCTTTTAACAACCCTGCTTTTTCCAGACTTGTATGGATAATTTCATCCAGCTCGGCTTTGTTGTTGGCTAAACCGTGAATGCGCGGGCCAAATGCAACATTTTCATAGATGGACTTAGGAAAAGGATTCGGTTTTTGAAACACCATGCCAACCCTTGCACGGAGCAAGACCACATCCATATTTTTGTCATAGATATTTTGGCCATCAATCAGAATTTCACCTGATACTTTGCAGGTGTCTATCGTATCATTCATGCGATTAAGGCAGCGTAAAAAAGTAGATTTACCACAGCCGGAAGGGCCAATCATTGCAATGACTTCATTGGTGCCAATGTCTATAGTGATATCGTGTATGGCCTGTTTTTCACCATAATAAACATTGACGTTATGACAATTGATTCTTGGGTTGTCAACAGTAATCTGGCCGACTGTTTTGTATGACTGATCGCCAGCTTCATTGTTGTTATGTTCGGTTATGTTGGAGTTTCCCATGAATATTTAAACCTTTAAGTAGTAAACAAAAGGGTAATTCCCTTTAGTATTTTTGGTTGTTGCGTATCTGTCACCAGCGTTTCTCAAAACGTTTTCTAAGAAAAATGGCAAGTGAGTTCATCGTGATTAAAAAGGCAAGTAACACCATAATTGCCGCAGATGTTTTTTCAACAAATGCACGTTCGGGGCTATCAGCCCAGAGAAAAATTTGTACAGGCAGTACCGTTGCTGGATCTGTGACACCCGCTGGAATATCGACAATAAATGCAACCATACCGATCATTAACAGTGGTGCTGTTTCTCCTAGTGCTTGAGCCATGCCAATTATTGTACCCGTGAGCATGCCAGGCATGGCGAGTGGCAGCACATGGTACATAATCGTTTGCATTTTCGATGCTCCAATTGCAAGTGAAGCCTGGCGGATACTGGGCGGTACTGATTTGAGCGCTGTGCGGCTGGCAATAATGATTGTCGGTAAAGTCATTAATGCCAATACCAGTCCGCCGAGAATAGGAGCTGAGCGTGGCAGGTGAAAAACATTGATAAAAATAGCCAGGCCAAGCAGTCCAAAAATAATCGACGGAACAGCCGCGAGATTATTGATGTTAACTTCAATCAGGTCTGTCCATCGGTTTTGTGGTGCGAACTCTTCTAGGTAGACGGCAGTCGCAACACCTAATGGAAAGCAGATGATTAGAGTAATAAACAGTGTTAATAGTGATCCAACGAGTGCGCCCCATATGCCGGCCAACTCGGGTTCACGGGAGTCACCCGCAGTAAAAAATGTGATATTAAAACTTTTTTTGACTTGGTCATTTTCAATTAAGTGGTCAAACCAGGCCACCTCTTGATCTTTCAAACGTCGCTCATCTTCTGGAAGTGTACGATCAATATGCCCCTTCATGAGCATGTCATAATCATCATCCGCAGGAACCCACATGCGTGTTGTCGTACCAATCAGTGTGGGGTCGTTCATAACCATGTCACGAAGCTGAAACGTTGCACCAGAGCTAATCAGTTTGTAGAGTTTCTTTTTATCTTTACGTTTTTTTACATCAGGGAATAGCGAACGCAGGCTACTTTTAACCAGTCCACCATAGTTTGCAGAAGAGAGTGTATTGCTGTCACGGGAGCCTTCTGGGTCAATACTGTTTTCATCAAGGTAAACTTCTATCTGAATAAAGGTTTGCTGAAAAGCGGTATAACCTTTGCTGCTGATATTAATAAATAAAAATGAGAGAAACAATAAGCTGAGTGTGATTGCAAGCACACCATAAAAACGAAATCGTCGCTCTTTTGCGTAACGCTTCTTTAAACCCGCTTGAACGCGAGTAGCCGTGCTATTGCCGAGCATGTTGGGGTTTTTTTTACTCATAGCTTATTGTTTTTTCTTAATATTGAGAATCGCAAATAAATTAATCATATTGCTCTCGGTATTTACGGACGATATACAGCGCAATGAAATTAAGAGTCAGTGTAATAATAAATAAAACCAGCCCCAATGCGAATGCAGCCATTGTTTTAGGGCTATCGAACTCTTGATCACCGACAAGTAACGTCACAATCTGTACCGTGACCGTAGTGACTGTTTCCAGTGGGTTTGCGGTGAGATTAGCAGCGAGTCCGGCTGCCATGACTACAATCATCGTTTCACCAATGGCGCGAGATACCGCTAACAATACTCCCCCGACAATGCCGGGCAGTGCTGCTGGAATAATGACTTTTCGAATGGTTTCAGATTTGGTTGCGCCCATCCCATAAGCACCATCACGCAAGGATTGAGGGACAGCATTAATGACATCATCAGAAAGTGAGGAGACGAAGGGAATAATCATGATGCCCATGACAATGCCCGCAGCCAGAGCGCTCTCAGATGAGACATCCAATCCTAAAAAAGCACCGTAATCACGAATCATTGGAGCCACCGTCAGTGCAGCAAAAAAGCCGTAAACAACTGTGGGTACACCTGCAAGTATTTCTAATAAAGGTTTGGCGACCGTGCGAAATTTCGGTGTTGCATATTCTGTGAGGTAGAGCGCAGACATCAAACCGATCGGTACGGCGATACACATCGCGATGACGGTGATAAGCAAGGTGCCGGTAAACAGAGGAATCGAGCCAAATGCTCCAGATGAGCCTACTTGGTCTTCTCGAATGGCCATTTGAGGGCTCCACTCTGCGGAGAATAGAAACTCAGTAATGGGTACCACTCTAAAAAAGCGAATGGCCTCAAACAGCACAGATAAAACAATACCTAGTGTGGTAAAAATTGCGATAGTGGAGCAGATGATTAGAAAAACTTTAATCGCAAATTCAACTTCATTGCGTGCTCGCTTTTCTTTGCTGATACTCTTGGCTGTAAAAGCGGCGCAGGCGATAGCAATGCCCAAGACAAAGACAGTTAGAGCCGCATTGCTGATATACCGTAGATTATTATAGTGCTCAGCAGCGGCCGTAGTAACGGCATCCACTTCACCCGAAATAATGCCGCCATTTGCCAGGTTTTTTATGTCATTAATAAACAGGCTTAAACGGTTGCTTGAGAGGTTTTGTAGTGTTTCGGGTAAATGAGATACTACTAAGTGAGTAATAATTGTTGATTCAAATGCACTCCAGAGTCCAAAAATAATCAGTGCGGGGATGCCGCACCAAATTGCTGTTAGATAGCCATAGTAGCTGGGTAAAGAGTGCAGTTCTTTGACCTTTCCACTGACAATAACAAGAGAGCGTCGCTTGCCAAATTGGTAAGCAATGACACTGAAAGCCAGCAGTAACAAAATTAGAGTTGTGGTTTGCATTGATTGTTTACTGAGATAATATAAAAACAAACGGTAGCTGAAAAAATCCAGCCACCGAGAATGGTGCTTATAATGCCAGCCTTTTATTCAAAAGAGAATTTTTTAAGGTGTTTAACATCGGATGCAAATTTTGCTCTCTCTTCTTCAGGCATTGGAATCATTCCCTTGTCAATCAGGTAGCCTTCTTCTCCCCATGCTTTATCACTGGTAAATTCTGAGAGAAATTCTTTAAAGCCCGGTATCTTGCCAACATGTGCTTTTTTAAGGTAGAAATAAAGTGGTCGTGAGATCATGTAGTTACCATCAGCGATCTCTTCAAACTCAGGCAAAACACCATCAATTCTAGCCCCCTGGACTTTGTCAGAGTTTTGATCAAGAAAGCTAAAGCCAAATATACCTAGGGCGTTGGGGTTGGCGACCAGTTTCTGCACGATCAGGTTGTCGTTTTCTCCCACTTCAATATAATTTCCATCTTCACGAACTGTGTGGCAAATCGATTTATATCTGTTTTTATCCTGTTTTTTGATGGCTTTAATCCATGCAATTTCTTTGCAGCCACCTTCCATTGCCAGTTCAACAAAAGCATCGCGTGTGCCGGAGGTGGGTGGTGGGCCTAATACTTCAATGTTAGTGTCGGGTAGATCTTTATTAATATCTTTCCACTTATTGTAAGGGTTAGGTACTAATGTTTCACTGCCTTTAGGGTCTGGAACCTCTTTTGCGAGCGCTAGAAATATCTCTTTGCGGGTCAGGCTGTATGGATTGGATTTTTTAGAGTTGGCGATTACGATGCCATCGTAGCCAACTTTGACTTCAACTATTTCTTTAACACCATTTTTGGCGCACATATCAACTTCAGTCTGTTTGATGCGGCGTGATGCATTGGTAATATCAGGTGTATTGATGCCTACACCCGAACAAAATAGCTTCAGACCACCACCAGAGCCTGTGGCTTCTACTTTGGGTGTTTTGAATTTACTGGTTTTTCCAAACTGTTCAGCAACAACAGTTGAGAATGGGTAAACAGTTGAAGAGCCCACAATTGTTACATAGTCACGGGCAGCAAATGCTTGGGATGTGCTTAGTAAAGCAATTGAAGTCAGTGCAGTTAAGGCAGTTTTTTTTAACATACTTAAAATCCTCTATCTGAGATTTTATCTAGAATCAGTCTTGGTTGTGAACAGCTAGAATAACGACTGAATATTACAAAAATATGTCAGCTTTTCAGTTTGTTTGCCATCTCATCAGGGTGGGTGTGGCGTACATCCTTGCCCTTAACGAGATATATAATATATTCACAGATATTTTTGGAATGATCACCAATACGCTCTAATGCGCGTGCGGCCCATATCACATCAAGCACTCGCCGAATAGAGCGGGGGTCTTCCATCATATGTGTAATGAGCTGCCTTAGTACGGCTTCATATTCACGGTCGACCTTGACATCTTTCTGTGCAATTTCAAGAGCCGCTTCAGCATCAGTGCGAGCAAAAGCATTTAGAGTGTCACGAACCATCTGTTGGACTTTTTGACCTAAATGCTCAATTTCAGCATAGTTGTTTTTGGGGCGCTCTTGGTCGGCTAGCTGGACGGCCATGCGAGCAATTTTTGCAGCTTCGTCACCAATGCGCTCCATATCAGTGGTTGTTTTGATCACGGAAACAATAAAACGTAAGTCGCTTGCGGCGGGCTGCCTTAATGCTAAAATTTGCGCACACTCCTCATCAATGGCTACATCCATTGCGTTGACCTTGTAATCATTGTTGTTGACAGCATCACCACGTACACGGTCACCATCCGTTAGTGCGACCAATGCATCGGTTAATTGCTGCTCTACGAGCCCACCCATTGCAAGAACCTGATTGTGAAGGTCTTTAAGTTCAGCATTGAATTGTTTGTGTGTGTGTTGGCTGATGTTGAGGTTGCTCATTGTTTTCTCTTCGTTTTTGTTTGGCGAATAACAGAATTTTTTTATTCTAACAAATAAATATGACAGCTTCATGTATGCTTTTTTTGATTTTTCTAGGATTATTCAATATGTGCTATGATTTGTACGTTTTTTATCCATGAATAAAAGTGTGTTTGGGTCATATTTTAAGGGGTACACATGAGTTACGAAAAAGTCGTCATTCCAAAGTCCGGTGAAAAAATTACTGTAAATAAGAGTCTTGGTCTGAATGTTCCACATCAAGTAGTGATTCCTTTTATTGAAGGTGATGGAGTGGGGGCTGATATCACACCTGTGATGCGTAAAGTTGTCGATGCGGCGATTAAAAAATCTTATGGTAGCGAGCGCCGCATTTCATGGATGGAGATCTATGCGGGCGAAAAAGCAAACTCACTTTATGGGGGGGATATCTGGTTGCCAGACGAAACACTCAAAGTGATTCGTGAATATGGAATTGCAATTAAAGGACCCTTAACAACACCTGTGGGTGGAGGTATGCGCTCCCTGAATGTGGCATTACGCCAAGCGCTGGATCTTTACCTCTGTTTGCGCCCCATTCGTTATTTCCCCGGAACGCCGAGTCCATTGAAAGCACCCGAAAAAACTGAAATGGTTATTTTTCGTGAAAACTCTGAAGATATCTATGCGGGTATTGAATGGCAAGCGGGTACGCCTGAAGTCAAGAAGGTGATTGACTTCCTGCAAAATGAAATGGGCGTTAGCAAAATTCGCTTTCCTGAAACGTCTGGAATCGGCATTAAGCCTGTATCCCGCGAAGGTACGGAACGTTTGGTGCGTAAAGCTATTCAGTATGCTATTGATCATGATCAGGATTCGGTGACCCTTGTTCATAAAGGGAATATTATGAAATTCACCGAGGGCGGTTTTAAGGAATGGGGTTATCATCTTGCTAAAGAAGAGTTTGCCGCTCAAGAGATAGATGAGGGACCCTGGTGTCAGATAAAAAATCCGAATACGGGTCGTCAAATTGTTATTAAGGATGTTATTGCGGATGCTTTTCTTCAGGAAATTTTGCTGCGGCCTGAAAAATTTAGTGTGATCGCAACGTTGAATTTAAATGGGGATTATATTTCAGATGCATTGGCAGCGCAGGTCGGTGGAATTGGTATTGCACCTGGAGCCAATCTTTCCGATACCGTTGGTGTGTTTGAAGCAACACATGGTACAGCCCCTGATTTAGTTGGAAAAAATAGTGTAAACCCAAGCTCGTTGATTCTTTCGGCGGAAATGATGGTTCGTTATTTAGGGTGGGTTGATGCGGCTGATTTGATTATGAACGGTGTTACTGGTGCAATCTCTGCGGGTACGGTGACTCAGGATTTATCGTCATTGATGGCTGAGGGCGTATGCTTGAGTTGTACTGACTTTGGTGACGCAATAATTTCCCATATGTAACAAAAAAGGGGCGATTACCTTCGCCCCTTTTTTGATTTGGAAGCGGACTACGATGCGAGTCGTATCTCACTTGCCAAGAGGCCTTTAGGGCCTGTTTCTATTTCATACTCTACTTTTTGTCCTTTTTTTAGAGTTTTGTAGCCTTCCATAGTGACGGCTGAAAAATGTGCAAACACCTCCTCATCCCCGCCTCCTTCTTCCTGCTCAATAAAGCCGTAACCTTTGGCGTTGCTGAACCACTTCACCACTCCCTTTGCCATAGTCATTTACCTCTTTTGTTAGTTACTTACCTGTAATTAAAATAGAATAGCTTAATAACACCATTCAAACTTGTTTTCGGCTCGAAAATCAGATAGTTGAATATTTTTATTAAAATTATGGTGCTGCACACCCAAAAATATTCAAAAGTAATATTAAAGCGAATATATTGGATTGTCCATGCTAATGATACAACTACTAGGTTATGATGTGTCAAGTTTTTTTACATGTTTTTTTGTCATATGTAATTATTTTACAAAACATGAAGATAGGTCAGTGCACTTTCATGATCTTTTATCTTCCGTGGTTTTATGAAAAAATATTCGATTATTTCTATTAGGTTTTGGTTATACTGGTTAAGTATTATGGAAAATGAAACGGATCATTTTAGTGATGATTTGGCGGTATCTGAATTACAGCCAAAGTTAAAGCAGCCCTCTATGTATCGGGTGTTGTTGCTGAACGATGATTACACACCAATGGACTTTGTAGTGCATGTGCTTGAGAGTTTTTTCTTTATGGAGATGGAGCAGGCGACAGCAGTTATGTTGCAGGTGCACACTAAAGGTGTTGGGATTTGCGGTACGTTTTCGTACGAGGTTGCGGAAACAAAAGTATCATTAGTCAATGGGTTTGCGAGGGAAAATGAGCATCCACTACAATGCGCTATGGAAAAAAGTTAATGTTTGAATGATTATTTAAGAGGTTTTTATGTTAAGCAAAGAACTCGAATTTACGCTTAATCTGGCTTTCCATGAAGCACGAGAGCAACGCTATGAATTTATGACAGTAGAGCAGCTTCTATTTGCCTTGCTTGATAACCCTAAAGTTGCAACCATGCTTAGAGCATGCCGTGTTGATATCGATAAACTAAAAAAGAATATTCAAGCCTATATTAAAGAAAATACCCCCGTTCTTCCTGAAAAAGAGGAAAAAGAAACCCAACCTACACTAGGTTTTCAGCGTGTTTTGCAGCGTTCAGTTTTTCATGTTCAATCAGCAGGAAAGAAAGAGGTCGAAAGCACTAATGTACTGATTGCAATTTTTGGTGAGAAGGAGTCACAGGCGGTTTACCTGCTTAATGAACAAGGTGTGACTCGACTGGATGTTGTGAACTATGTTTCTCACGGTATTACAAAAGCTGAAGCGGATGGCCAAGAGCGCTCAAACCCTATAAAAGACACGCTCGGTAATACTTCTTCTGATAAAGAAGAAAAAGGTGCGGTGACAGCTAAAAAACCACTTGAGGCTTATGCAGTTAATCTGAATCAATTAGCAAAGCTGGGTAAAATTGATCCGCTTATTGGTCGTGAGCATGAGGTGCAGCGCACGATTCAAATTCTCTGTCGTCGTCGAAAGAATAATCCATTGCTTGTGGGTGAAGCCGGTGTGGGTAAAACAGCCATTGCCGAAGGTTTGGCCAAAATGATTGTTGATGGTGAAGTTCCTGACGTGATCGCGAAAAGTACCATTTATTCGCTGGATTTAGGGGCTTTGTTGGCAGGCACCAAATATCGTGGGGATTTCGAAAAGCGCTTGAAAGCTGTTTTAGGTCAACTTAAGAAAGAGCAAGGATCAATACTGTTTATTGATGAAATTCACACTATTATTGGCGCAGGTTCTGCGTCTGGTGGTGTGATGGATGCGTCAAATTTAATCAAGCCCGTTTTGGCAAATGGGGATCTACGATGCATGGGGTCTACAACGTTTCAGGAGTATCGAGGTGTTTTTGAAAAAGATCATGCGCTGGTGCGTCGCTTTCAAAAAATTGATGTGAATGAGCCTTCAGTTCAAGAGACGATTCAGATTTTGACAGGGCTGAAGTCACGGTTTGAAGAGCACCATAATGTCAAATATACCCAGGCTGCTTTAGAGTCTGCGGCTGAATTATCGGAACGATATATTACAGATCGTCACCTGCCTGACAAGGCGATTGATGTTATTGATGAGGCGGGTGCAAATCAACGTTTGTTATCGCCTGCGCAACGAAAAACAACCATGGGTGTGAAGGAGATTGAAGAGATCGTCGCCAAAATAGCTAGGGTGCCGACGGAAAGTGTCTCTAATTCAGATCGAGATAAGCTACGTAATCTGGATCGTGATTTAAAAATGGTCGTTTATGGGCAGGATGAAGCGATTGGCACACTCGTCTCTGCGATTCGTATGTCACGTTCAGGGCTAGGGAATGCAAAAAAACCGATCGCATCATTTTTGTTTGCAGGTCCAACGGGTGTGGGTAAAACCGAGGTGACACGTCAACTCGCGCACTTTATGGGTGTTGAGCTGGTGCGCTTTGATATGTCTGAATATATGGAGCGGCACTCAGTTTCTCGATTGATCGGAGCTCCTCCAGGTTATGTGGGTTACGATGAAGGTGGGTTGTTGACTGAAGCGATTAACAAAACACCTCATGCGGTACTGTTGCTGGATGAGATTGAAAAAGCGCACCCAGACTTATTTAATTTATTACTGCAAGTCATGGATCATGGCACATTGACGGACAATAATGGCCGTAAAACAGATTTTCGTAATGTGATCATCGTTATGACGAGTAATGCGGGCGCAGAGCTGATGTCACGCTCCTCTATGGGCTTTTCCAAGCAAAACCATATAACAGATGGTATGGAGGCTATTAAGCGAGCATTCACTCCTGAGTTTCGAAATCGTCTGGATGCTATTGTGCAGTTCAAATCACTTGAAAAACGCACCACACTTAATGTGGTTGATAAATTTCTTCTTGAACTGGAGGTGCTACTGGAGAAAAATGGTGTCACTCTGGATGTGGATGATATGGCACGGAGCTGGTTGGCAAGTGAAGGTTATGATCCTTTGATGGGGGCTCGCCCGATGGAGCGTTTGATTCAGGATCGTATTAAAAAGCCTTTGGCTGAAGAGTTGCTATTTGGTCGCCTTGCTTCAGGAGGGCACTTGAGTATTAGTCTGGAAGGTGATGAATTATCATTTGAGATTAATGAGGCTGAAGAGCCCGTAGAAAGTTAGCCGAATCGTATAGAGATAGAGGAAGCCCGTGGTATTTTCAGGGTCGGGCTTCTGGCGATCTTTTAGCGGCCTCGGTAAGTAATGCGGCCTTTTGATAAATCGTAAGGAGTTAATTGAACAGTGACTTTGTCACCTGTCAGAATGCGAATATAATGTTTTCGCATTTTTCCTGAAATATGTGCTGTTACGACGTGGCCATTTTCCAGTTCTACACGAAACATCGCGTTCGGAAGGGTGTCAATCACAGTGCCTTCCATTTCGATATGTTCTTCTTTCGCCATTGATTACCTGCTTAGGTCTCTTACCAGTTTATAAAAGAGGCGTATAGTGCCTGAAAGTGCCGTTTTTATCAAAATATTTCATTTATTAATGTCACGATGTTTAAAATTTCCTGTAATTACAGTGAAGGTCTAAGCGTTTTATAAATTCTGAACGTGGTATTTCAGTCGCACCTAAACTTTGTAAATGATCAGAGCGTATTTGACAGTCAATTAATTTAAAATCTTGTTGCTGAAGCCGTTCAATTAGCTTTACAAAAGCAACTTTTGAGGCATCACGCGTGCGGTGAAACATGGATTCACCGAAAAATACCTGACCTAATGCTATACCATAGATACCTCCAACCAGCTCATCATTTTGCCAGGCCTCAACAGAGTGAGCGATTCCTGATTGGTGAAGCTCGTTATAAGCATGAATCATTTCTGGCGTAATCCATGTGCCGGATGTATTTTTTCTGGGCTCAGCACAAGCTTTCATAACTTGCGTGAAGGCTTTATTAAAAGTGATTTTAAAGTGTTTCTGGTTGAGTGTTTTATGTAAACTGCGAGAAACTTTCAAGTCATCAGGAAGTAGAACAGCACGAGGGTCAGGTGACCACCATAAAATGGGCTCACCCTTATTGAACCAGGGGAAAATGCCATGGCGGTAGGCTTGAATAAGCCAGCCAGGTGTTAATTGGCCTCCTGCCGCAAGAAGTCCATTGGGCTCTTTAAATGCATGCTCAACAGGTGGAAATGGGTTGTCGATGATCGTATTGGGTTCAAGCCAGTAAAGTTTTTGATTATTCACATGAAAAATATAAAGAGTTGACTGTTATGTGGAATTGTTTTTTATTTTCTTGATTTCTGCTGCAATTTTATACTGATTGTTCTCTGGAGTAACGCGTTTGACTTCAATGATAGCATTGAGGGCAGGCGTTATTTTTGTTTCTGGAATCACTGAAATATCCAGTGTAGTACCAATAGAGAGAGGTTGCTTTGCCTGAAATGATAGCCCACTGGCACTTAACTCAATGACATCTCCTTTTAAAGTTTCTGATTCATTGTTTTTTTTATAAGTGATGTCACACTTGGCGGACATTCTGGGGAAATTTCTTCGCTCATTATTGTTTAACATAGTGCATCCTTTCAATATGTTACTGATATTTTTTACACTTTTAGTTTGAGACTCACTGCAAAAAAATTATTTGTAGTGAGGGTATCGGTCATTTATTGGTTTGTATCAAGGTTGTCGAGGTAGCGTTCTGAGTCCAGTGCGGCCATACAACCTGAGCCTGCTGACGTAATGGCTTGTCTGTAAGTAAAGTCAGCGACATCACCTGCCGCAAAAACTCCGGGGATACTTGTTGCTGTTGCATTTCCAGCATAGCTTCCTGTAACTTTCAAATAGCCACTATTCATATCCAGCTGTCCTTTAAACAGGTCGGTATTCGGTGAGTGCCCAATGGCAATGAATACACCTTTGAGGTCGATCTCTTTTTTAGTGTCTTGTTTATTGACGATACGTATGCCCGTTACGCCCATGTTATCACCCAGCACCTCTTCAAGGGTGCTGTTCCACTCAATACTAATATTGCCATTTTTGGCTTTTTCCAAAAGTTTAGCAGAAAGAATTTTTTCAGAGCTGAAGCGGTCACGACGATGGACGATGGTCACATGTTTGGCAATATTGGAGAGATAGAGTGCTTCTTCAACGGCGGTATTACCCCCTCCAATGACAGCAATATCTTGATTTTTGTAGAAAAAACCATCGCAAGTTGCACAAGCAGATACACCACGCCCTTGAAATGCCTCTTCAGATGGAAGCCCCAGATATTTGGCTGACGCACCCGTTGCAATAATCAAGGCATCACAGGTATAAGTGCCGCTGTCTCCTGTCAAGGTGAAAGGACGTTTTCTTAAACCAGCGGTATGAATATGATCAAAAATAATTTCGGTATTAAAACGTTCTGCATGTTTTTGCATTCGTGCCATTAATTCAGGGCCTTCTACGCCGTCAGCATCACCCGGCCAGTTATCAACATCAGTGGTCGTGGTCAGTTGGCCACCTTGCTGTATGCCCGTAATGATGACAGGGTTCAAGTTGGCGCGTGCGGCATAAATAGCTGCGGTATACCCTGCAGGGCCAGAACCTAAAATGAGTAAACGTTGGTGCTTTTCAGTGCTCATATTTTACATACCTGTATATTTTCTGTGGCGATTGGCATTTGTTGCTTAATTCTAGCGCATGACAAGAAAAAATGTACCTGAAAAATACTCGCTTAACTTTCACTGGGTGTGTGTTTGGCCACCGCGTCTTTAACCATATTCTTTAATTCACCACGTTGATAAAGTTCCATGGTGATATCACAGCCACCAATGAGTTCGCCATCAATATAGATTTGAGGGAATGTGGGCCAGTCAGAAAATTGTGGCAGATTTTTGTAAATTTCTGGCTCTTCGAAAATATTAATGTATGCAAACTTTTCCTCACATGCTTTGAGAGCTTCAGAAGAGCGGCTGGAGAAACCGCATTGAGGAAATTGTGGCGTACCTTTCATGAAGATAATAACCGCATTGCTTTCGACTAGTTGTTTTATTTGACTCATGGTATCCATAAATAACCTCTTGATATTTTTAAGCTGATGATTAAAGTTGTATTGGAGTATACCTGCTTATTAATGGATTAAAAACGGAGTAAGTGTAGGTGTTATTGAGTCTTGTTCAGGTGTTATCTTGTTCGCGCGCAAATCCAGATGTCAACACGTTTCACCCCATTTTTTATAAGCTCCTCTGCCAATAGCCCAACGGTTGTGCCTGTTGTCATTACGTCATCAAATAGTACGACATGAGGCACTTTGATTTTTTTTCGGATGTGAAATGAATTTTTTAGATTCTCATGGCGTTGACTGGCGGTCAGATTGGCCTGCTTTGGAGTATGCCGGATGCGGTGTAATGAATGATAGTCAATAGGGATTTCAAGTGACTTGGCAACAGGCCGAGCCAGTTCAAGTGCTTGATTAAAGCCGCGTTCACGAGTTCGCTTTGGGTGCAGGGGGACGGGGATGATGAGGTCGGGCTTGGTGATTTCAGTTTGTTTGAGATGTTGAGCCATGAGCTCTCCGAGTAAACGTGCGTAAGTGAGCTTCTTTGAGTATTTCAGTTGCTGAATCATGTAGTCCAACGGAGGCTCATAATTGAATAGGGCGGTGCATTGGGTGTAAGGAGGCGTTTGTAGTTGACACTTTCCGCAAAGGCTGCTTGTTTGTAATGGCAGCGCGCAGCGTGGGCAAGCGTAATGTTGAAAAGGAAGGTCGTCATAGCAACCACCGCAGAGATCAAGCCCCGTTTCTGAGTCAGCATGGCAGAGCAGGCAGCGGGGTGGTAAAACATTGTTTTGTAGTTTTTTTAGCCAGTTGTAAACTATAGCCCTTCTCCTTGGTTGACAGCGTTTTGCATTCCTTGCATAGTTGGCTGCTTTACAATACCAGAAATTCAAGTCGGAGCGCAGCATGGCAGACCAAACTTATCAACGCATTAACGACCTGACAGAGCGTTTATTGGGCGGTGGACAGATGTCGGCTGAAGAGGGGCGTTGGATGATTCGCCTGGATGAAAAGTATCTGTCATCACTGATGGCGGGGGCGGATCGTTTGCGTCGTACATTTCGCGGTCATGATATTGAAGCTTGTGCAATTTCAAATATTCGCTCTGGAAATTGTTCTGAAGATTGTACTTTCTGCTCTCAAAGCGCCCACCATGATGGACAAGCCCCTACTTATAACTATATTCCTGTTGAAGATGTGGCCGCTCAAGCTAAGAAAGCACGCAGCTGGGGAACAACGGATTTAGGTATTGTTTCCAAGGGATGGGGCGTTCGCTCTGATAAAGAGCGTGAGCAGATGCATGAATATCTAACCACCCTTAAAGGCAGCTCAGATATTGGCCGTTGTGCGAGTGTAGGTGTGCTGGATAAAGAGACTGCCACGGACCTTAAAAATATGGGGTTGGAAAATTACCACCATAATTTAGAAACGGCTGAAAGCTTTTTCTCCAATATATGCACCACACATACTTTTCAGGAAAATGTTGATACGCTCAAACATGCCCGCGATGCAGGTCTGAAAGTTTGTTCAGGGGGTATTTTGGGTATGGGTGAAAGTCTCGATCAACGTGTTGAACTGGCTGAGACACTGCGTGATTTAGGTATTGATTCCGTGCCTCTGAACTTTCTCGTTCCACAAGAGGGTACACCACTGGAAAATATCACGCCGATGGCTCCAATGGAGATTTTGAAAACGATCTCTGTATACCGCTTTATGTTGCCCCAAGCAGAAATTCGCATTGCCGGTGGCCGTCCTTTCCTGCGTGATTTGCAGTCGATGGTCTTCATGGCAGGGGCTTCTGCGGTGATGATTGGTGACTATCTGACCACGAATGGACGACAGGTCGAAGATGACTTGCAAATGCTGAAGGATCTTGGTGTAGTCGTTCGCGGGGATACGCAAAAGCGTCGTGAATCTGCTTGTTCGGATGCCGCTTGAGCAGGTTTTATCATGTCACTCATTGATTCGTTATCCGAATCACTTGAGCAAAAAAAATCACAAGGTCTTTATCGCCATCGACGCATTGTCTCTTCACCTCAAGGCGCTGAAATAGTTGTTGATGGTCAGTTTGTACTATCATTTTGCAGTAATGACTATTTAGGATTGGCTAATCACCCCGACGTTATTACAGCATTGCAAGAGGGGGCGACGACTTATGGTGTGGGAAGTGGTGCATCACATTTGGTTACAGGGCACAGCAGTGCTCATCACGAACTGGAAAATGCATTGGCAAAATGGACGGGGCGTGAGCGAGTTTTGCTATTTTCATCAGGCTATATGGCGAACATTGGCGTGATTTCAGCGCTCTGTCAACGCAATGACTTAGTGCTACAGGATCGCCTCAATCATGCATCATTGCTTGATGGTGCTCGGTTGTCTGGAGCGCAGTTAAAACGTTATGCTCATAACGACAGTGATGCACTTGCACGGCGTTTGGTTAAATATCATGGGTCAGCACTCGTAGTGAGTGATGGTGTGTTCAGTATGGATGGTGATGTGGCTCCTTTGCCTAAAATAGCTGCACTTGTCAAAATGCATGATGCCGTTTTAATGGTGGATGATGCACATGGTTTTGGGGTGCTTGGCCAGCAAGGGCGTGGGGTGGTGGATCATTCTAAGCTGAATAATAATGATGTTCCAATTTTAGTCGGAACCTTGGGCAAATCATTCGGCACTTTTGGTGCTTTTGTCGCAGGCAGTGAACTGCTCATCGAAACACTCATTCAACAGGCTCGAAGCTATATTTATACAACAGCGATACCACCTGCGGTCGCATATGCGACGCTGACCAGTTTAGAATTATTGAAACGTGATGATTGGCGGCGTGACCACCTGCAAATGCTGATTGCCCATTTTCGTCAAAGAGCCGCAGAAGCGGGGTTGCCGTTATCAAATTCCAAAACAGCGATACAACCGTTGATTGTGGGCGATTCCAAACGAGCTATTGCGTTGAGTGAAGCACTATTAAAGCGAGGTATTTTAGTCAGTGCAATTCGCCCGCCGACCGTGCCAAAGGGAACGGCTCGTTTGCGTGTAACACTATGTGCAACGCATACTAAAGATCATGTGGGTCGTCTATTAGATATGTTGCTTGAGTTGTGGAAGTCGTAACTATACTCAACAGCTATTCGCGGACATACCATTTAAACATTTGCTTTCATTGCCAGCGATACCTCCATTTTGTGATGGATCCCAGTACACATCCCATTCATAATTCATCACATCGGCTTCACCACCATTTACATAGCTGTATGAGCCTTCTTCATAATCCCAGTTGTTGATATCATTATCTTGCCAGCAATGGTCTACACCATTGTAGTTCGTTGGGTTGGTGCACTCTGTATAGGTGTATCGTCCACCCGTGACGTTAGGATTGAAAGTGGATGAACCAGAGGCTGGGTTGCTGATTGTAATGGTGCCGTTAATCATCTGAAAGTTACCCGCTGCAGGGTTAAAATCAGGCATTTCAGGGTCAGTTATCGTAAGTGTATTTATAATATTACCTGCGGTTGTATCATCACTGTAAGTGATTGAACTCATGTCCAGAACAAAGTTCTGTGTCATATCGGCTTCATTAATTTTCTGAGTAATTTTTGGCTTGAATAGAAACTGATCTTTTATAAATTCTGAGCAATACTCATCTGAAGTTTCACAAGTCCAGTTGCCTGTAACTGAATTCCAGGAGCCTCCCATCACTTGGCGTACGATGACTTTCGTGGGATCAGCAGTGCCGTTGCCAGTGTAATCAAAATTCCTGGAAGGGTTTATGCCAAGCGGATCCCAGCCATTACCACTGTACTCTTCTAGTGTTCTATTCCATCCCATGATTGCAGAGGGCTTGCCGCCACTGGTAGATTCAAAGCTATTGACTTTAGGGATGTAACTCTCCATGGCGAATCCAGTGCTTGGGTCGCCGACAATTGTGTGCCAGTATGCTACGGATGTATCTGGGTCAGTGTAAGTACCATGGAAAAAACGTGTATTATCAGGATCTGCGGTCGTCATCATATTTCCGATGCTACACAAACTAGAGTCGATGGCGCTGGATGGTGCATTGCTCATATCGCATGCCCCAGGAGCAAAGCTATTGTTATGTGGTCCAACATTAAAGTTTAGAGTCATTCCTGTGGATGCGTGTACTGATCCAAACAGAAAGAGCAATGGCAGGGTTTTTAATAACTGAGTGGCAGCACTCCTTGTTCTACTCAAGGCAGGTATAAAATGCAATCCCTTGCTTTGAATAGAAAGTTTCATGAAACTTTCTGCCTGAACAATGATATTTAAGGGCATACTTCTCCCCCAGCGATGGTTATGTTGAGCTCGCTTGATACATTGTTTATCGGCTACTTGATTAAAATCTAAAAAATCAGCAACTGCCCGCCAAGCTGTTCGCACATTTACTTTCATTGCCGGCAAGCCCGGCATTTTGTGAAGGATCCCAGTACATGTCCCATTCATAATTGAGGACATCAGCATTACCCTCAACATAACTGTATGTTCCTTCTTGATAATCCCAATTATTAATATCATTGTCTTGCCAGCAACTCTCGATACCCTTTGAGAGTTGTGGATCGTCACATTGATTGTAAGTATATCGTCCCCCCGTAATTTCTGGATTTATCGTCGATATTTGTGGGTCAGGTATGCTGATTTCAATATTATTGTTGTTCATTTTAAAATCCCCTGCTTTGATATCAAAGTCGGGCATGTCTGGATCAGTAATGATGATTGTATTGGTCAGTTCTCCTGCCGTTGAGTCGTCGTCATAATCAATTGCACTCATATCCAAAGCAAATTTGTGAACAAAGTCGGTTTCATTGATTTGTTGAGTAATTACGGGTTTGAAAAGAAATTTATTTTTCAAAAATTCTGAACAATATTCATCTGTATCCTCACAGCTCCAGGTATTAGTGGCAGCATCCCAGGAGCCCCCCATGACTTGTCGCATGATTGTTTTGGACGGATCACCCGTAGCATTGCCGGTGTAATCAAAATCTCTGGAAGGATTCAACCCGAGTGGATCCCAGCCATTGCCACTGCGGGTTTCTAATGACTCTGCTCCTCGCTGGAATATTTTGGAGGGTTTGCCGCCGCTTGTTGATTCGTAACTGTTAATGACAGGAGTATAACTCTCCATGGCAAACCCCGAAGCCGGATCACCAACGATCATATGCCAATAACTTATTTGCGTATCTGGGTCAGTGTAGGTGCCTTGAAAAAAAGGAGTGGTGTCAGGGTCGGCTTCAGTCTGGTTTTCGATGGGAGAGATACCGCAGGCATTATCAGCTACAGGGCCGCTCATATTGCATGCGCCAGGGTAAAAACTGTTATTGCCTGAGCCCGCATTGAAATTTAAAGTCATGTTGGTCTCTGACCAAGCATTTCCTGACAAAAGCAGGAGTGGTAAAATTTTGAGTGCTTGAGTGATAAGTTCCGTTTTTTCACTCATAGCAAGTGCACGCAAAAGCGCTTTGCTTCGAGTCGAAAATTTCATGAGAAAAACCTAGCTGTATATTATTGTTTTTATTTTAAATTGTTATTATTATTTTAAAGCTTATTTTGTTCTGTGATGGTGTCGACTGTAGGAGTAAACAATATCTTTCGGCAAGAATAGATATCGGTTATTAAATAATAATCTTTAATATTCAAGCATCATCCGATTAAAGAAAAATTCAAAATAGTCGATACCCCCTATATTTTCATTGACCATAATAGCACATGAAAGTTCGTTAAAAATTGTGTGTTTAGGTTAAGGGTTAAAGTAAAGTATAAGTGTATAATTTATTTTTTTAAGGACTAATTTTTTGACAAGGTTGTCTCTCATGTTGTTACAAGAGGGGACTCACACTATGAGATCACGCAAGAACTTCTACCGAACACACTTGTTATCAAGTCTGTTTATTCTTTCGTCAGGAGCCGCCATA